>NZ_JBXEJE010000025.1:0-170327 GCF_056820935.1 Streptomyces sp. Q2
GGCGTCGCCGGAGGCCGGCGAGACGGGCCGGCCGTCGGCCGGCGCGGGGGGCGCGGGAACGGCCGCGTCGGACTCGGCCTCGCCGGACGCGTCGGCCTCTCCCTCGGCCTCGGAGTCCGCGAAGGACGACAAGTCGAAGAAGGACGAGGACGACAAGGAGGCCCAGTCGTCGGCGACGGGCTCGGCGCCGGACACGTCTCCCACCACCGCGGACCCGACGTCGCCGGCGCAGTCCCCGACCCCGACGGCCGACCCGACGACCTCGGGCCCGACCGCGGAACCCTCGCCGTCTCAGACGTGCGACCGGTTCCTGTGGTGGTGCAGCTGAGGGAGCGACGAGAACGCCGCCAGACGCTCCCCGCCGCCCTCTAAGAGCCCTGTTCCAGCATCTGCTGCAGCAAATCCCGCAAAGCCAGTCGCTGCTCGTCCGACAGTCCGGCCAGCGGCTCCCGGGCGAAGCGCAGCCCGTCGCGCAGTTCCCGGCCCACCCGTCGCCCCTCGTCCGTCGCGGCGGCCACCTTCACCCGTCGGTCGGCGGGGTCGGGCCGGCGTTCCACCAGGCCCCGTGACTCCAGCCGGTCGACGATCCCCGTGACGTTCGACGGCTCGCACTTCAGCTTCTGGGCCAGCTTCCGCATGGGCAGCGGCTCCTGGGACAGCAGACTCAGGAGCCGGGCCTGCGCGCCGGTCAGTGCGTGTCCGGCGGCCGCGTCCTCGAAGTCCTCGTAGAAGCGCGCCACGACGTCACCGATGAGTTCGACGACCTCCCGGGTGAGGGCGTCGGGTCGGCGGGTCTTCTCGGGTGTGGCCATGGGATCCAGGGTACCCGTTACTTGACAGTCTGAAATATTCAGGAGCATGGTTGTTTCAGGCACTGAAGTATTTTGAGGAAGGCCCGGTTTCCATGTCCGACACCCGCACCGTCCCCGCCACCAGCCGCGAATGGCGTCTGCTCAGCCGCCCCGTCGGCTGGCCCAAGCCCGAGGACTTCGAGCTGGCCGAGGCGGAGATCCGGCAGCCCGGCCCCGGTCAGGTACTCGTGCGCAACGCGTACCTCTCCGTCGACCCGTACATGCGCGGCCGGATGAGCGCCGCCAAGTCCTACGTCGCCCCCTTCGAGCTGGGCAAGGCCATGCAGGGCGGCGCGGTCGGCGAGGTCGTCGCCTCGGGTGCCGAGAACATCGCCGTCGGCGACCACGTGCTGCACTTCGGCGGCTGGCGCGAGTACGCCACCTTCGACGCCCAGCAGGCGGTCAAGGTCGACCCCGAGGCCGCCCCGCTCTCCACGTACCTCGGCGTCCTCGGCATGACCGGCCTCACCGCCTACGCCGGCCTGCTGCGCACCGCCGCCTTCAAGGAGGGCGACTCGGTCTTCGTGTCCGGCGCGGCCGGCGCGGTCGGCAGTCAGGTCGGCCAGATCGCCCGGCTCAAGGGCGCCTCCCGGGTCATCGGCTCGGCCGGTTCCGACGAGAAGGTCAAGCTCCTCGTCGAGGAGTACGGCTTCGACGCGGCGTTCAACTACAAGAACGGCCCGGTCGCCGAGCAGCTCCGCGAGGCCGCCCCGGACGGTGTCGACGTCTACTTCGACAACGTCGGCGGCGACCACCTGGAGGCGGCCATCGGGCGGCTCAACCGCGACGGCCGGATCGCGGTCTGCGGAATGATCTCGGTCTACAACAGCACCGAGCCCGTCCCCGGCCCGAAGAACCTGGCCCGCCTCATCCAGACCCGCGGCCGCATCGAGGGCTTCCTGGTCAGCGACCACTACGACCTGCAGTCGCAGTTCGTCCAGGAGGTCGGCCCCTGGGTCGCCTCGGGTGAGCTCAAGTACCGCGAGACCGTCGTCGAGGGCATCGAGAACAACCTGGAGGCCTTCCTCGGCGTCCTGCGCGGCGACAACACCGGGAAGATGATCGTCAAGCTCTGACCCACGGTGCTGGTGTTCCGGACGTTCGTCCAGGGCCTTGCCAAGGCCCACCACCGGCCCGCTCGTCGCGTACGACGGAGGCCGCACCCCCGGACGTGGGGTGCGGCCTCCGCCCTCACCTGCTGCCCGAAGCGAGCGCCGCGCTGTGCACCGCCCGCACCAGCCGCTCGTTCTCCGGTGCCGCCCCGCCCGGGAACGCCATCCGGCGGCGGGTGTAGCCGTAGGCGAGCCCGCTGCGCGGATCCGCGAAGGCCTGCGAGCCGCCCGCGCCGCTGTGCCCGAACGTCCCGGCGCCCAGGAAGGGGTGCCAGATGTCGGCCGTCGCCTGGAAGCCGAGCCCGTAGGACCTGTGCGCCCGGGCCACCAGGTCGTACCCGGTGGAGTGGATCTGCCCCACCTCGGCGACGGTGTCCGGTTTCAGCAGCGGCGGCCGTCCGTCCACCTCGCTGATCGCCGCCGCGTACATCCCGGCGAGCCCGCGCGCCGCGGCCACCCCGCCCGCCGACGCCGGCCCCTTCGCCCGTACGGCACGCGAGTTGGCGTAGTCCACCAGGTCACCCGAGTCCGGGACGTGCTGGTTGAACGCGATCGAGGAGAGCGTGTGCGGACCGGTCGTCACCGAGTCCAGCAGTGCCTGTTGCGTCGCCGTCGGAGCCATCGGCCGCACGGACCGGTAGCGGGGCTCCAGCGCCTCGGGCAGCCCCAGGAAGAAGTCGAGGCCGTACGGGGCGCGGATCCGCTCCTCGTACACGTCCTGGAGCGTACGGCCGGTGGCGCGGCGGACGACCTCGCCGGTGAGCGCGCCGATGACGAGGGCGTGGTAGCCGAAGGCGGTGCCCGGCCGCCAGAACGGCCGCTGGTCGGCGAGCCGTTCGGCGAGCGCGCGGTCGTCGGTCAGCTCCTGCGGCGAGAACCCGGCGTCGAGGCCGACCACGCCCGCCCGGTGGGCGATCAACTCGCGCAGGGTGAGCCCGCCCTTGCCCTCGGCGCTGAACTCCGGCCAGTAGTACGTCACCTTGCGGTCCAGTTCGAGCGTGCCGTCCTGCACGAGGAGCGCGACCACGAGGTGTGCGGCGCCCTTGGTCGACGAGTACACGCCGTAGAGGGATCCGGCGTCGGCGCCGTCCCCCGCCCACAGGTCGACGACTTGACGTCCGTGCACGTACGCGCACAACTGGCCCTCGTAGTCGGGCAGTTCAGCCGCCACGAATGCGTCGAACTCCTCGCGTACCGCTTCGAACCCGTCCGCGACGGTGCCGTGGATCTCCTGTGTCATCCGCTCTCCTCACCTGTACCGCCACGCGCGTGCGCCACTGTGAACAGCGCGCGTGCGACCTGCGCGAATTCCCCCTTCGGATGGTCCCGGAAGAGGGGTTCGGTGCCGAACAGAACGGCCCCCGAGCTGCTGACGACCGAGGCCTGCCCGGCCGCCTGTGCGGGACCGCCGGAGCCGTCCTCCAGCGCCCGCCAGTGTCCGGAGACGAGCGGGTTCCCGGTCCCGTACGTCTGCTCCACCCGGACCCCCGGCCCGAGGTCGGTGAACCAGACCGGCGCGTACACGAACCCGTGGTCCGGCGCACCGGCGGTCACCTGCCCCGAATTCACCACCCGAACCACGCCGTTGGCGTCCCCGTTGCCCTCGACCGGCTCGGCCGCCAGCAACCCGGTGTCCGTGCCGAGGCCGGCCCCCGTGACCCCGCGCCCGACGAACCCGTGACCGGAGGCGAGGAAGGCGTCGAGCGCCGTGCGGGCAGGCGCGTTCAGGGCGCCGCGATCGAGCCCCGCCGACACGAACAGCACGTCCGCCGCCGACCAGTCGAAGCCCGCGTTCAACACGGCCGTCGAGACCGGCGTGACCTCGAAGTTCATCTCCCGCAGCGCGAACAGTTCACCCGGCGTGACCGCCGCGGCCACCCGCAGCCGGCGCAGCTCGCCCGTGCCGGTCGCCTTCGTCGCGTCGAAGACGACGTCGTACGTCCGTGCCGCGGCGGCTGCCTCCGCGCGCGCCGACGCCAGCACGATCGCACCGCCGTCCGCGGACCGCCGTACCGGAATTCCCTTCTGGAGCAGGGAGTTGAGCGCCGCGATCTCCTGCGGGTCGTCGAGCCGCAGCCGCAGGTCGCCGCGCGGGGCGACATGACCGACCGGCGCGGCCTCTTCGACGGTCCGCAGGGGCAGGCCCGTCAGACCGCCGGACGTCACCGGTACGACCGTGGCGCCCCACAGGCGGCCCAGGCTCCAGCCTGAGATGTCGTACATCACCGACACCTTGTCGCTGATGTCCGTCCCGTCGGCGAGCAGCACGTTCGCGAGCCCCCGCTTGGGCTGGCGCATGTCGACGACGTACGAGCCCTTCGCGTACGACCGTCCGCCGAGCCGGAAGGCATGGGCGGCGCGGGTGACCCGGACGTCGTTGGCGAGGAGGTGGCCGACGAGACGGGCGGCGGCGGTGGAACCTCCGGCGATGACATAGGCGCGCGGGAACCTCGTGGTGTACACGTCCTCCGGGCCGATGCCCGGAACGCCCGGCACGGTCTCCTCCGAGACCGGCACCTGCGCCGCGCCCGCAGCCCCGCGCCGGAAGACCTCGATCTGGTCGGCGACGAGCGAGGTGCGGTGCTCCCGTACGAAGTCGAGGGTGGCCCGGATGGCGGCGCCGGCCACGTCCACGTTGATCGCGGACCGGCGGCGCAGTTCGCTCTCCGGCAGGTTGGTGTAGGCGGAGTTGTTGACCGCCAGCGGGATCTCCACGGTGTGCGCGGCGACCGTGCCGTGGAAGGCCGCGTACTGCGGGGTGAAGATCGGGGGCCAGTCGTCCCAGCCCTCCTCCTGGTCCCTGAAGGGGATCTGCGCGGGCTGCACGCCGTCCTTCGCGGGCGTGTAACCGAGGCCGTTGACGGCGGACTCCATGCCGAGCGCGTTGGCGTAGGTGTTCTTCAGGAAGAGGTCGTACTCGTAGTTCTCGCCGTGCGGGGGAGTGGTGGGCTCGATGAGCGTGCCGTTGACGTAACCGTGCAGGTCGAGCATGACGGCCGGCTGCTTGTCGATCTCGATCTGCCGCATCGCCCGCACCTCGGGCTGCGAGGCGGTGACGAAGTCCCGGTTCATGTCGAAGCCGTTGGCGTTCGCACGGGTCCCGGCGATACGGCCGTCCGGATTGGCCGTGATGTTGAAGTAGAGGCGGCTGTGCGCGAGGAGGTCCCTCGTCGTCGCGTCGTTCGCGGTCGCGAGCTGCTCGACGATCTTCAGGGAGGCGTCGGTGCCCTCCCACTCGTTGCCGTGGATGTTGTTGTTGAAGAAGACGGGGGTCTTGTAACCCGCCTTGACCGCCGGGTCCTTGGCGGCCTGGCCCGGCGCGCTCTCGATCAGCTCCCGCATCCGCTCCTGGGCGCGGGCCTGGCGGGCGCTCTCCGGGGCGGTCACGGTCACCAGGTACAGCCGGTGACCGCCCGCCGAACGCCCCGCCACCTCCACGCTCACCCGGTCGCCGAGCCGCTGGATCGCGTTCAGCTTCGGGGCGATCGCGTGGTACGGCGTGAGACCGAGCTTGAGGGACTTGTCGCCGGGGTTCTCCGGGTCGGGGGCCAGAACCTGCTCGCGGGGATAGCCGCGCCCGGGGTCGGTCGTCGGGGTGTCCTGACCGGACAGGGCCCGCTCGGCGGCGCTCTCGGGGGCGCGGGCGGCGCGCTCGTCGACGGCGGGGCCCTCACGGGTGACCGGGGGCTCGGGTTCGGCGACGGCGGTGTGAGGGGTGAACAGGAGTGAGCCCGCCGCGGTGACGGCGAGGGCGGTGATCAGAACAGGTCTCGCAGGAACGGTTCTCGTGGTGGGCACGCGTACCTCCTGAGGGGCTTCCTGAGATCGGTACGGCGAGGTGTACCTGTTCGACTCAACCGCAACAAGAGGCAGTTCGTGGCGCGGGTGCCCCGGATGGCGCATCTCCCGGTGAGACCGGCCGACAAGTGGGCCGGGGACCGCCCGATAGAGTTCCCCCATGCGCGATCTCGGGGCGGGATTCAAGTACCTCCTGGAGGGCCAACGTTGGGTGGCCCGGCACGGCAGGCAGTTCGGCTTCGGCCTCCTCCCGGGCCTGATCACCCTCGTCCTCTACGCGGCGGTCCTCGTCGCCCTCGCGCTGTGGGGCGAGGACTTCGTCGCGTGGGCGACCCCGTTCGCCGACGACTGGACGAGCCCCTGGGCGGGCCTCTTCCGCGGCTTCCTCACCGCGGTGCTCTTCGCCCTGGCCCTGCTCCTGTCCGTCATCACCTTCACCGCGGTCACCCTCCTGATCGGCCAGCCCTTCTACGAGAACCTCTCCGAGAAGGTCGACCGGGACGTGTCGCCCGACGGCACCGCCCCCGAGTCCGGCCTCCCGCTCTGGCGCGAACTGTGGATCTCGGCCCGCGACAGCCTCCGCATCCTCGTGCGCGCCCTGCTCTGGGGGATCCTGCTCTTCGCGCTCGGCTTCGTCCCGGTCGTCGGCCAGACCGTCGTCCCGGTGATCGGCTTCCTCGTCACCGGCTTCTTCCTCACCCAGGAACTCACCTCCGTCGCCCTCCAGCGCCGCCGCGTCGAACTCCGCGACCGCCTCACCCTCCTCCGCTCCCGCAGGACCCTGATCTGGGGCTTCGGCACCCCCCTGGCCGTCTCCTTCCTCGTCCCCTTCGTCGCGGTCTTCCTGATGCCGGGCGCGGTGGCGGGCGCGACGCTCATGGCAAGGGAACTGCTGGGCGAGGAGACGAACCAATCAGCCCGTCCGGCGTTTGAGGACGAGGCCATCAGGGCCGATTAGCGGGGTCTGGGGGCGCAGCCCCCAGGGACGGGAAGGGGAAGGGGCGGAGGGGGCGAAAACCACGAGGCGCCCACCCCCCCCAAGGCGCACCTAGGAACCCGACGCCCTCTCCACCGCCACCCGCACGATCCGCGTCACCTGAGCGATGATGTCCACCCGGTTCCGCACGAACTCCGCATCGCTCACCGCCCCGCCCGCCGGATCCGTGTTCCCCGCCCCGAACTGCAGCACAGGCGTGTGCACATGCCCACCCGGCAACACCTCGTGCAGCCCCAGCCGGTCCCGCAACAACGTGGCCCGGTACGCGATCTCGTTGGACAGGTAGTTCCCGCCGCCCCCGGCCCGCGCCGTCGACCCGGCGGTCGGCCCGTCCGCCCGCACGACGGCCTCCGTGCCACCGGCGGGGATCTCGGTCACGCTCGTGTTGTCGTACACGGGGAACCGCCCGGTCTGCGCGGCCACGATCTCCCCGTACGGCAGGGTCGTCGTCGTCCACTGCGGCTGCGAGGCCGGGGCGGCGACCGGCACGGTCTCGGTCCGGCCGATGGTGTCGTTGTCGGGGAAGCCGCCCCGCCAGGCTCCGTTGGTCCGCTCGACGTCGAAGCGCCCCACCCGCCCCTGGCTCACGGTGGCGAAGAGATCCACCGTCCTCAGATACGGCCGCAGGGTCCGCTCCACCGTCCCTTCCGTGAAGTCCTGCCAGCGCACCGGGAAGACGACGGTCTCGACCCGCGCCGGCCCGTCCGAGGTCTCGATGACCGTGCCGTCGAGCGCGAGCGCGGTCGCGCCCGACGGGTTGGAGATGCGGATGTCCCGGTCCAGCGTGAACGGATCGAAGCCGGTGACGAGGATCCGCTTGATCCCCTTGCCCCGCGGGTACCGGACCGCGGTCTGCCCTCGTGAGGTCCGCTCCAACTCACCGATCAGGTCCGCGCGTTGATCAGCCGCCAGAGCGAACCCCGGCTCCCAGGTGCGCACCTCCCGTGTCATCGCCAGCCGTGCCCAGTACAGGGGCCGGTCGTCGTCCCGACTGAGGTCCCCGCCCGCCGGCCCCCGCCCCTGCGCCCGCCCTACGGCCCGCCGCCACAGCCCCGACCCCTCCCGTACGACGATCCGCCGCGCCTCGGCGTAGGAGCGTGCCGCACCGAGCTCCCGGGCGAACTCGCCGGTCACGGCGTCGAATCCGGACCGGCGGAGGATCTCCTGCGGCACGGCCCGGTCGAGCCGCTGCTCCTCGACGGTGGGCGGGAGGACCGCCTCGGCGGCGGACGCCTGGGCCGGGACCGCCAGCCCGGCCACCAGGGCCAGTCCGAGCACGCCGATCCGAACACGTATGGATTTCACGGGAGTTCAGTTCCCTCCGTCGCGGTGGGGCGCGTTGGTGCGAACGGCCGCAGTATCGCGTGACGGAAGTGGTCCACGCCATGGGGTGTGGCTCAGGAGGGCGCCATCATGAGGGCGTCATCAGCAGGGCGAGCACGAGCAACGGAACCACCTGGAACACCGCGGCCCCACGCAGCCGGGCCAGCCACAGCACCACACCGACGACCGCCACCACCCCGCAGGCCATGCCCAGTTCGGCCGACGGCGGTTCGTACGGCTCGTCGTTGACGCCCGCCGCCCAGCCGGTCATGCCGGCCGCCAGCCACCCGTAGCCCACGGCCAGGATGTTGACGGGCAGCAGAGCGAGTACCGCCATGATGTTTCTCCCCCTCATGCGGCTCATCCTCGCCCCGGGGGCCGGGTGAGCGCCTGAGTACGTGTACCTAGGAGGCCTCGCCGAGCATCGCGAGGAAGTCCCGGAACGCTCCCGGCATGTCCACCGACTCCGGGTCCAGCAGCCACTGGTACTGCAGGCCGTCCATCACCGCGACCAGCAGCGGGGCCGTGCGCTCCGGTGTGAGTCCGTTCGGCAGCCGGTCGCCGTACTCGGCGCGCAGGATCTGCGCCATGCTCGCCCGCACCTGCGCGTAGCGCTCGGTGAAGTAGCCGCGCGCCGGATGCCCCTCGGTCACGCTCTCGCCGAGCAACGCCGAGAAGGTCTGGACGATGCCGGGCCGCATCGCGTTGTACTCGACGAGCGAGGCCAGCAGATCCAGCCGCAACCGCCGGGCTGGCACGGCGTCCCAGCGGTCCCGCTCCTCCAGCACGGCGACCAGCAGCGCGTCCTTCGTCGGGAAGTAGTGCAGCAGCCCCTGCTGGGTCAGCCCCACCCGCTCGGCCACCGCCGCGAGACTCGCGCCCCGGTAGCCGCGCTCGGCGATCACCTCCAGCGTGGCCGTGACGATCGCGGCCCGCCGCTCCTCGCTCCTGACTCTCGCGCCCATGCCGTCACCGTACGACACCCGACCCAGGCAAATGTAACGGCAAAATAACGAAACCTACCGATCTACAGGTACGCGAGGCAGGATGAGAGGACCGCACGGACTTCAACGAGGAGGCACCGCCATGGCGGGAACCCCGACATCCCCCGACCCGGAGGCGGCCGTGGAGGCCGCCCTGAGCAGGCTCGACCTGGACGCCAAGGCCCGGCTGCTGGCCGGCCAGGACGCCTGGTCGCTGCCCGCCCTGCCGGAGATCGGCCTGGAGTCCCTCGTCATGTCGGACGGCCCGATCGGCGTCCGGGGCGTGCGCTGGACCGCCGACGACCCGTCGATCGCGCTGCCCTCCCCGACCGCGCTGGCCGCCACCTGGGACCCGGAGCTCGCCCGCCGCGCCGGCACCCTCCTCGCTCAGGAGGCCCGCCGCAAGGGCGTCCACGTCCTGCTCGCCCCCACGGTCAACCTGCACCGCTCCCCGCTGGGCGGCCGCCACTTCGAGGCGTACAGCGAGGACCCGTACCTCACGGGCCGCATCGGCACCGGCTACGTGGCCGGCGTCCAGTCCGGCGGCGTCGGCACCACCGTCAAGCACTTCGTCGCCAACGACGCCGAGACCGACCGCTTCACGGTGAACAACCTGCTCAGCGAGCGCACCCTGCGCGAGCTGTATCTCGCCCCCTTCGAGGCGATCGTCGAGAACGCCCACCCCTGGGGCATCATGACCGCCTACAACTCGGTCAACGGCACGACGATGACCGAGCACCACCACCTCGTGAACGAGATCCTGCGCGGCGAATGGGGCTTCGACGGCTTCAACGTCTCCGACTGGACCGCCGCCCGCTCCACCACCGCCGCCATCGACGGCGGCCTGGACGTGGCCATGCCCGGCCCGCAGACCGTCTACGGCGACGCGCTCGCCCAGGCCGTCCGTGACGGCGAGGTCGACGAGGCCAAGGTCGACGGCGCCGTCCGCAACGTCCTGCGGCTCGCCGCCCGCGTCGGCATCCTGAAGGGCGCCGAGCCGGCCGTCACCGAACTGCCCGGCCCCGTCGACGGCGAGGCCCTGGCCCGCGAGATCGCCCGCCGCTCCTTCGTCCTGGTGCGCAACGAGAACCAGGCCCTTCCGCTGAAGCCGGGGACCGTCGCCCTCATCGGCGCGGCCGCCCGCGACGCCCGCGTCCTCGGCGGCGGCTCCGCCACCGTCTTCCCGGCCCGGATCGTCTCCCCGCTCGACGGCCTCACCGCCGCCCTCCCCGAAGGCGCCCTCAGCTACGCCGTCGGCGCCGACCCGAACACCGAACTCGCCGTCGCCGACAAGGGCTTCGAGCTGCGGGCCGTCTGCCGCGACGCCGACGGCCAGGTCATCGGCACCGTCTCCGCCCCCAACGGCCAGCTCCAGTGGATGGGCGACGACCTCCCCGACGGCGTCACGCACGACCGTCTCCACACCGTCAAGCTGACCGGCGTCTTCACCCCGCGTGACAGCGGCGCCCACACCTTCGGCATCAAGGGCCTCGGCGCCTTCACCCTGCGCGTCGACGGCACCACGTACTACGACGACGTCCAACGCCCCACCAAGGACGACCCGTTCCTCACCTTCTTCGGCGCCCCCGAGCCCCGCGCGCGGGTCGAACTCATCGCGGGCCGCCCGGTCGAGGTCTCCCTCACCCACGTCGTCCAGCTGCCCGACGACCTCCCCATGAAGGTCGTCTCCTTCGCCCTCGCCCACCAGGAGCCGCAGCGCGAGCCCGACGAGCTGATCGCCGAGGCGGTGGCGGCCGCCCGCGCCGCCGACACGGCCGTCGTCGTGGTCGCCACCACCGAACGCGTCGAGTCGGAGGGCTACGACCGCACCGACCTCATCCTCCCCGGCCGCCAGGACGACCTGGTCCGCGCGGTCGCCGCCGCCAACCCGAACACCGTCGTGATCGTCAACGCCGGTTCGCCGGTCGAACTGCCCTGGCGCGAGGAGGTGGCCGCCGTCCTGCTGAGCTGGTTCCCCGGACAGGAGGGGGGCGATGCCCTCGCCGACGTGCTGACCGGCGTCCACGAACCCGGCGGCCGCCTCCCCAGCACCTGGGGCAGCCTCGCCGACGCCCCGGTCACCCAGGTCGTCCCGGACCACGGCGAGCTCCCGTACAGCGAGGGCGTCTTCATCGGCTACACCGCCTGGGAGAAGCGGGGCCGCACCCCCGCGTACCCCTTCGGCCACGGGCTGGGCTACACCGACTGGACCTACGAGTCGGTCGAGGTGCGCGGCACCACCGTCCGGGTCCGCCTGCGCAACTCGGGCGAGCGCCCCGGCCGCGAGGTCGTCCAGGTCTACCTGGCCCCCGGCGAGAGCGCCGCCGACCGCCCGGCCCGCCGACTGGCCGGCTTCGCCGGGGTGACCGCGGCTCCCGGCGAGACCGTCGAGGCCACCGTGGAACTCCCGCGCCGGGCCTTCGAGATCTGGGACGACAAGGAGGGATCCTGGTCGTTTGTGAAGGGTTCGTACGAAATTCAGGTGAGCCGCTCGATCACGGAGCGTCGGCTCACCGCGACGATTACGGTCTGATCCGGGACCCGTTCCCCCACGACCAGCCCCGGCCCGGGTCCTGACCCCTGGGCCGGGGCTCATGCGTCCCACGGGCGGAGAACGCCCCATCCGGCGGAGAACCCCCAACCCGCGGAGAACGCCTAACGGGCGGAGAACCCGTAGACCGTCTCCGACCGGTACACCTCGCCCGGCCGCAGCACCGTGCTCGGGAACTCCGGGCGGTTCGGGGAGTCGGGGAAGTGCTGGGTCTCCAGCGCGATGCCGTCACCGGGGGCGAAGGGCTCACCGAGATGGTCCGCGGTGTACAGCTGGAGGCCGGGTTCGGTGGTCGCCACGGTCAGCACCCGGCCGGACGCGAGCTCGTGCAGCTCGGCGACCTCGACGGGCGCCCGCGTCACGCCCTTGTCGAGCACGAAGTTGTGGTCGTACCCGGAACCGGCCTTCCGCGCCTGCCGGAAGTCGAAGCGCGTGTCCGCCACCTCTTCCAGGACGCCCGTCGGGATCAGGTCCGCGTCGACCGGGGTGAACCGGGAGGCGGCGATCCGCAGTTCGTGCCCGGCCGCGTTCCCCGACCCGCCGAGGTTGAAATAGCTGTGGTTGGTCAGGTTTACGATGGTCGGCGCGTCCGTGACCGCCTCGTACGCGATCCGCAGCGCGCCGGTCTCCTCCAGCGTGTACGTCGCCGAGACCTCCAGACGCCCCGGGAAGCCCTCCTCGCCGTGAGCGGCGACCCGGCTCAGACGCACGCCGTGCTCGACCGGCGCCCCGTCCCACACCCGCTTGTCGAAACCGCGCTCCCCGCCGTGCAGGGAGTTGGGCGGGTTGTTGAGCGCGAGCGCGTACGTCCTGCCGTCCAGCGGGAAGCGGCCGCCCGCGATCCGGTTCGCGTACCGCCCGACCAGGGCACCCAAGTACGGGTCCGGGTGGGCCACATAGCCGTCGAGGTCCCCGAACCCCAGCACCACGTTCTCGGCGCGCCCCTCCCGGTCCGGGACCTCCACCGACTGCACGATCCCGCCGTACGACAGGATCCGCACGCGGACCCCCGCCCGCTCCAGAGTCCAGCGGTGAACAGGGGTGCCGTCGGAAAGTGTTCCGAAGAGTTCGTTCATGTGCGGAACCCTAAGTCACGAACCGCGCGTCACGCCTTCTTGCCCGTCACCGTGCGATAGGCGATCTCCGCGAGCCGCGCCTGGCCGTTCACACTCGGGTGGAACCAGTCCCAGCGGCTCAGCTGGGCGGTGCCGAAGCGGAAGTCGTAGACCGCGCCCCCGTCGAAGCGGCAGTGGCGGTCCTTGGCGCAGACCTCCTCCAGCACCTCGTTGTAGTCCTCCACCCGCTGCTGCACGGTGTTCCGCCGCTCGGTCGCCGCCGCGTCCAGCGCGTCCGCGTCCGCCAGCATCGACGGGCACAGGCCCAGCTTCCACACCTGCTTGCCCATCGGGCTGGTACGGCCCTCGGACCACAGCCGCTTCAGGTTCGGCACGCTCGCCACGTACACCTGCGCCTTGGGGGAGGCCTTGCGCAGCGCGCTCATCGCGTCCTCGAAGTCGGCGCGGAAGCCGGCCACGGACGTCATCGCCGAGGTGCTGGACCGGCAGGCGTCGTTCGACCCCACCATCACCGCCACCAGCCCCGGCTTCCGCACCGCCGCCCGAGCCATCTGACCTGGCAGGTCCGCCATCCGCGCCCCGGTCACCGCGTAGTTCCAACTCCGCTCGGCCGCCTTCGCCTTCCCCAGAAGCCGTACGGCGAGACTGTCGACCTGGGCACTGCTGCCCGTCGCCCACGACACCTCGGGGCAGTCCGACAGCACCGAGCACGCGTCGAAGCCACGGGTGATGGAGTCCCCGACGGCGGCGACCGACGCCGGGCTGCTGTCCCAGGCCGGCGTCGGCTTCGGGGACGGCTTGGCCTTCTGCGCCCCGGTGCCGCTCGGCCCCGGCGAGTTGCCACCGACGGCGTCACAGCCGGTGACGCCCAGGACGGCCGCGGTCAGGACGGCGAGAACGGTGCGCGAGCGTTGGCCCTGCTTCCGCATCCGGTGGTGATCCCCTCGGTCGTCGGTGCTGTGTCGTCGGTGCTGTGTCGTGGGTGTTGTGTCGTCGGGTGATGGCATGAAACGTGGAAAAGGTCGTCCGTTCATAACAACGCGCGAGAGTTCCCGGCGGGCGGCACGCAACGCTTCGCACCCGAACCAGCGTCCTGCCGGGTGAATGGCGGGGGTTTCACGGCACTGGGACCGACGGTACGTCACACTCCTTGCGCCGCCGCACGGTAGCCTCGCCATCAACGTGGCCGCCCGGCCACCGCCGTCCGCCAGTTCGCAAGATGTCCCGCTCTGCCCGGAGGTCCCGGTGACGACACGTGGAGTTCTGTACGTGCACTCCGCGCCGCGCGCGCTGTGCCCGCACGTCGAGTGGGCCGTCGCCGGGGTGCTCGGCACGCGCGTCAGCCTCGACTGGATCCGGCAGCCCGCGGCGCCCGGCACCTGGCGCTCGGAGTTCTCCTGGCAGGGCCAGGCCGGCACCGCCTCCAAGCTGGCCTCGGCACTGAGAGGCTGGCACCTCCTCCGCTTCGAGGTCACCGCCGAACCCTGCGCCACCGCCGAGGGGGAGCGCTACAGCTGCACCCCCGACCTCGGCATCTTCCACGCCGTCACCGGCATTCACGGCGACATCCTCATCCCCGAGGACCGCCTGCGCGCCGCCCTGGTGCGGTCCCAGCGTGGCGAGACCGACCTGGAGGCCGAACTCGCGAGGCTCCTCGGCAAGCCGTGGGACGACGAGTTGGAACCGTTCCGCTACGCGGGTGAGGGAGCGCCGGTCCGCTGGCTGCACCAGGTGGTGTGACGCCCCAGGGGCGCGGGGACCCGCGGCACCGGCCAAGACGGCCGGCAACAGACCAAAACGGCGTGTGGCCCGCCCCCAACCCGGGGTTCGGGCCACACGCCGTTCACGGCAGAAATCAGACCGTACGGAACGCCAGCACCACGTTGTGCCCGCCGAAGCCGAACGAGTCGTTCAGCGCGGCGATACGGCCCTCGACCGGCAGCTTGCGGGCCTCGCCGCGCACGATGTCGGCGTTGGCCTCGGCCTCCGGGTCGAGGTTCTCGACGTTGATGGTCGGCGGGGCGACCCGGTGGTACAGGGCGAGGACCGTCGCGACGGTCTCGACACCGCCGGCGCCACCGAGCAGGTGACCGGTCATCGACTTGGTCGCCGACACCGCCATGTGGTCGGCGTCGTCGCCGAACACCTTGCGCAGCGCCTTCAGCTCGGCCACGTCTCCGGCCGGCGTGGAGGTGGCGTGCGCGTTGACGTGCACGATCTCCGCGGGGTCCAGGTCGGTGCGGTCCAGCAGGTTCTGCAGGGCGTGCGAGATGCCGCGGCCCTCCGGCTCCGGCTGCACGATGTCGTGGCCGTCGGCGGAGATGCCCTGGCCGACCGCCTCGGCGTACACCCGCGCACCGCGCTTCGCGGCGTGCTCGGCGGACTCCAGGACGATCACACCGGCACCCTCGCCCAGGACGAAGCCGTCCCGCCCGGTGTCGTAGGGACGCGAGGCGCCCTCGGGGTCGTCGTTGTTCTTGGACATCGCCATCATGTTGCCGAACGCGGCGATGGGCAGCGGGTGGATCGCCGCCTCCGTGCCACCCGCGACGACGACGTCGGCACGGCCGGTACGGATCATCTCGATGGCGTAGCCGATGGCCTCGGCGCCCGACGCGCACGCGGAGACCGGCGTGTGCACGCCCGCACGGGCGCCCACCAGCAGGCCCACGTTGGCGGAGGGGCTGTTCGGCATCAGCATGGGGACGGTGTGCGGGGAGACGCGGCGGACGCCCTTCTCCTTCAGCACGTCGTACTGGTCGAGCAGGGTTGTCACGCCGCCGATGCCGGAGGCGATGACGGCGCCGAGCCGGTCGGGGTCGACGGCACTGTCGTCGCCCGCCGTCGCGGTGAAACCTGCGTCGGCCCACGCCTCCTTGGCGGCGATCAGCGCGAACTGCGCCGATCGGTCCAGTCGGCGGGCCTGGGGCCGCGGAATGACCTCGGTCGGTTCCACGGCGATCTGAGCAGCGATGCGGACCGCCTGTTCGGCGGCCCACTCCTGCTCCAGGGGCTTGACGCCGGACCTGCCGGCGACCAGGCCCTCCCAGGTAGAGGCTGCGTCGCCACCCAGCGGTGTGGTTGCGCCGATACCGGTGACGACCACGGTGCGATTGGTCGAGCTCACGGGAATTCTTTCTCCAACGGATACGAGGATTCAGCGGCGCCACCGCCGGGTGGCGGGGCCAGGCTCGGGGCCTAGAGGATCAGCCCTGGTTCTTGAGGATGTAGTTGGTCGCGTCGCCGACGGTCTTGAGGTTCTTGACGTCCTCGTCGGGGATCTTGACGTCGAAGCGCTCCTCGGCGGCGACGACGACCTCGACCATGGACAGCGAGTCGACGTCCAGGTCGTCGGTGAAGGACTTGTCCAGCTGGACGTCCTCAACCGGGATGCCGGCGATCTCGTTCACGATGTCGGCGAGACCGGCGACGATCTCTTCCTGAGTGGCGGCCATGTCAGGCGCTCCTTCGTAGTAATCCAGAGGGTGTGGCGTCCACCGCGTGAGCGGCAGGTGGTGCATTTCCCGTATCGGACCGCATGATCCGGTACGGAGTGCCTAGGGGAGGGTAACGACCGTCGCGGCGTACACGAGACCCGCCCCGAATCCGATGACGAGCGCGGTGTCGCCGCTCTTCGCCTCGCCGGTCGCCAGAAGCCGCTCCATCGCGAGCGGAATCGAGGCGGCCGAGGTGTTGCCGGTGGTGCGTACGTCACGTGCGACCGTGACGTGCTCCGGCAGCTTGAGAGTCTTCACCATCGAGTCGATGATCCGCTCGTTGGCCTGGTGCGGGATGAAGACGTCCAGGTCGTCCGAGCTGATCCCGGCCGCGTCCAGCGCCTGCTGGGCGACCTTCGCCATCTCGAACACGGCCCAGCGGAACACCGCCTGGCCCTCCTGCGTGATCGCCGGGAACTTGGCGACCTCGCCGTCGCGGTAGTCCGTCCACGGCACGGTCTGCTTGATGGTGTCGGACTTGTCGCCCTCCGAGCCCCAGACGGTCGGGCCCATCGCGGGCTCCGACGAGGGACCCACCACGACCGCGCCCGCGCCGTCCCCGAAGAGGAAGGCCGTGGCCCGGTCCTCCAGGTCGGTCAGTTCGGACAGCCGCTCCACGCCGATGACGAGGACGTACTCCGCCGAGCCCTCGACGATCATGCCCTTGGCGAGGGTGAGGCCGTAGCCGAAGCCCGCGCAGCCGGCCGAGATGTCGAAGGCGGCGGCCTTGTTCGTGCCGAGCTTGTCGGCGATCTCGGTGGCGACGGCCGGCGTCTGCTTGAAGTGCGAGACGGTCGAGACGACCACCCCGCCGATCTGCTCGGCGGAGATCCCGGCGTCGGCGATCGCCTTGCCGGACGCCTCGATCGACATGGCGGCGACGGTCTCCTCGTCGTTCGCCCAGTGCCGGGTCTCGATGCCGGAGCGCGAGCGGATCCACTCGTCGGAGGAGTCGATCGTCTCGAGGATCACCTCGTTCGGCACGACCCGGGTGGGACGGTAGCCGCCCACACCGAGGATCCGCGCGTACGGAGCGCCCTTGCTGGGCTTGATCTTCGACATGCTCTCCAGGCTCCTTGTCAGGCGCCCGCCGCGTCAGCGGCAGGTGTGGCTGTCTCGGCGATGAGCTCGCGAGCGGCGTCGAGGTCGTCGGGGGTCTTCAGGGCCAGCGTCTTCACACCGGGCAGCGCACGCTTGGCGAGCCCGGTCAGTGTGCCGCCGGGGCACACCTCGATCAGGGCCGTCACGCCGAGCGCCTTGAACGTCTCCATGCACAGGTCCCAGCGGACCGGGTTGGCGACCTGGCCGACCAGGCGCGCGACGATCTCGGCGCCCGTGTCGACGGCCCTGCCGTCCTTGTTGGAGACGTAGGCGACCTTCGGGTCGGCGGGCGTCAGGGCCTCGGCGGCCTTCGCCAGCGCGTCGACCGCGGAGGCCATGTGGTGCGTGTGGAAGGCGCCGGCCACCTTGAGCGGGACGACCTTGCGGACACCCTCGGGCTTGTCCTCGTTCAGTACCGCGAGCTGCTCCAGCGTGCCCGCGGCCACGATCTGGCCCGCCCCGTTGACGTTCGCCGGGGTCAGACCGAGCTTCTCCAGGTGCGCGACGCTCACCTCGGGGTCGCCGCCGAGCAGCGCCGACATCCCGGTCTCGGTGACGGCGGCGGCCTCGGCCATCGCCAGCCCGCGCTTGCGTACGAGGGTCAGCGCCGCGGTGTCGTCGAGGACGCCCGCGAACGCGGCGGCGGTGATCTCGCCGACGCTGTGCCCCGCGACGGCGCCGGGCGCGAGGTCGCCGATATCACCGAGCGTCGCGGCCGACAGGATTCCGGCCGCGACGAGGAGCGGCTGGGCGACAGCCGTGTCGCGGATCTCGTCCGCGTCGGCCTGCGTGCCGTAACGGGCGAGGTCCAGTCCGATGGCGTCGGACCACGCGGCGACGCGGTCCGCGGCACCGGGGAGTTCGAGCCAGGGGGTCAGGAAGCCGGGCGTCTGGGCGCCCTGGCCGGGAGCGACGAGTACGAGCACTCTCACACTCTCTCTTGTGGACGGCCACCGCCGCCCGTGGGGACAAGGACGAAGAACACGAAGGGGTTTTGTAGACCCCCGACAAAAGGCTAGGTCTGAAGATCCCCGTCGACCAGACGTCCCAGGATCAGCGCGATCCGCAGTGTGAACGCCGACCGTACATCGGAAGGCGACCAGCCGGTGACGTCAGTCACACGTCGAAGCCGGTAGCGCACGGTGTTGGGGTGGACGAAGAGCATACGAGCGGCGCCTTCGAGACTGCTCGCCTGTTCGAGATAGACCGCGAGTGTCTCCAGGAGCGCCGAGCCGGCCTCCTCCAGCGGTCTGTAGATCTCCTCCACCAACTGCTCGCGGGCCGCGGGGTCACCGGCCATCGCGCGCTCCGGGAGCAGATCGTCCGCCAGCACCGGCCGCGGGGCGTCCTGCCAGGCAGAACACGCCTTCAGGCCGGCCGCGGCGGCCTGCGCGGACCGGGTCGCGGCCAGCAGATCCGGTACGACGGGCCCCGCCACCACCGGTCCGGCGGCGAACGGTCCGATCAGCGACTTGGCGACGGCGAGCGGGTTGTCGCTGCCGCCCGCGATGACCACGAGCCGGGCCCCGAGCACCCCGGTCAGGACCTGGAGCTTGGCGTGCCGGGCGGCCCGCCGGATGGCCTCGACGGTCAGCTCGCTGTCACCGTCGGGAGCCGTCCCCAGCACCACGCACACGTGCTCGGGGGAGTTCCATCCGAGGGCGGCGGCCCGGCTGACGGCACCCTCGTCGGCCTCCCCGCTGAGCACGGCGTTCACCACGAGCGACTCCAGGCGCGCGTCCCAGGCGCCGCGTGCCTCGGCGGCCTGGGCGTAGACCTGGGCGGTGGCGAAGGCGATCTCGCGGGCGTACACGAGCAGCGCCTCGCGCAGCACGTTCTCGTCCCCGGGGGCCGCCACCTCGTCGATGGCCGACTCCATGACCTCGATCGTGGTGCGCACCATCTCGACGGTCTGGCGCAGGGTGATGGCCCTGGTCAACTCGCGGGGGGCGGTACCGAAGACGTCGGTGGAGATGGCCTGCGGGGCGTCCGGGTGCCGGAACCACTCGGTGAAGGCGGCGATACCGGCCTGGGCGACGAGCCCGATCCAGGAACGGTTCTCCGGGGGCATCGCCCGGTACCACGACAGCGTCTCGTCCATGCGCTGGATGGCCTGCGCGGCGAGGCGCCCGGACCACTTCTCCAGCCGCTTCAGGGTCGCGGGGTGCGGGTGGGCGTCGGGCGCGGCGGGATCGCCGGCGTGGGTTTCGGGTTCGGGCACGGGACAAGACTGCCTTATCCGGACGCGAGTACGCGTCCCCGGGTACCGGGTGAGGGCTACGGTGGTGTGCGTGATGCACGTACGGCGCGCCACGGAGCGCTACCGAGGCGGTGACCCGGAGGCCGGAATCGAGTCGCTCCACGCCTTCTCCTTCGGCCCGCACTACGACCCCGACAACCTCCGCTTCGGCGCGCTGATCGCCTGCAACGAGGAGCGGCTCGCCCCCGGCGCCGGCTTCGACGAGCACCCGCACAGCCACACCGAGATCGTGACCTGGGTGGTCGAGGGCGAACTGACCCACCGCGACTCCACGGGCCACGAGACGGTCGTACGCGCCGGTGACGTCCAGCACCTGACGGCGGCGGCGGGCGTCCGGCACGTGGAGCGCAACGACGGCCCGGCCCCCCTCACCTTCGTCCAGATGTGGCTGGCCCCGCTGGAGCCGGGCGGCGACCCGTCGTACGAGATCGTCCACGGCATCGCTGACTCCACGCCGTACGCCGTCCCCGAGGCCGGCGCGATGCTCCACGTACGGCGCCTGGGGGTCGGGGAGCGGACGGCGGTGCCGGACGGGGCGTACGCGTACGTACATGTCGTACGCGGTGAAGTCGGCCTGGACGGCGAGGCGTTGGGTCCGGGCGACGCGGCGCGGATCACCGCCGCGAAGGACCTGGAGGCGGTCGGGGTGACGGGGGCGGAGCTGCTGATCTGGGAGCTGACGGTCTGACCGGCGTACGGGCCTTGCTGGGGGCCACCCGTCTCGGTCTCTTGTTTGGTCCGCCTCTCGACCCACCGAGTCGGGTGGTGTTCGAGTCGGGTGGTGCGTGGGCGAAGGTCCGGGGGCGCCAGGGGGGGGCGGAGCCCTCTGAGGACCGGACGGGACGGGACGGGAAGGGGCGGCGGGGGCGAAAGAAGATCAGCCCCGCACCTCCGCCAGCACCGCGTCCGTGAACGCCGGCCACGCCTCGACGGCCCAGGGCCCGAACGCCCGGTCCGTCAGCGCCACGCAGGCCACTCCCGCGTCCGGGTCGGTCCACAGGAACGTACCGGACTGCCCGAAGTGCCCGAAGGTCCGCGGCGAGGACGAAGCGCCCGTCCAGTGCGGCGACTTGCCGTCCCGGATCTCGAAGCCGAGCCCCCAGTCGTTCGGGTTCTGGTGGCCGTACCCCGGCAGCACGCCCTTCGTCCCCGGATACTGCACGGTCATCGCCTCGGCGACCGTGCGGGGGTCCAGCAGCCGCGGTGCCTGGACCTCGGCCGCGAACCGCGCGAGGTCGTTCACCGTGGACACGCCGTCCTTGGCCGGGGAACCGTCCAGGGTCGTCGAGGTCATCCCCAGCGGCTCCAGCACCGCCTGCCGCAGGTACTCGGCGAACGGGATCTCCGTGGCCTTGGCGATGTGGTCCCCGAGCTGCTCGAACCCGGCGTTGGAGTACAGCCGCCGCTCCCCGGGCGGGGCGGTCACCCGGTGCTCGTCGAAGGCCAGCCCCGAGGTGTGCGCGAGCAGATGACGGACCGTGGCCCCCGGCGGCCCGGCCGGCTCGTCGAGCTCGATCGCCCCCTCCTCGTACGCGACGAGGACGGCGTACGCGGCGAGCGGCTTGGTGACGGAGGCCAGCGGGAAGCGCTGCCCATCCGGGCCGCGGGCGCCCAGCAGGGTCCCGTCCGCGCGTACGACGGCCGCCGCGGCGGTGGGAACCGGCCAGTTCTCGATCAGGGCGAGGCTCTGCAGGGACATGCCGTCGAGACTAAGCGGTTCACAGGCTCAGCCCCATCGCGGGGTCCGGCTTGCGGACGAAGCCGAGGGCGGCGTACAGCGGCTCGGACTCTTCGGACGCGGTCAGCATGACCTGGCCGGCGCCCCGCTCGCGGAACCAGGCGAGCAGTTCCTCCATGCACGCCCGCGCGTACCCGCGGCGCCGGGCGTCCGGGTCGGTGGCGACGCTGAAGACGTACCCGCCGATCCCGCGCGGATTGCTCGCCTTGCCGATCCGGTACTCGATGGTGCCGACCACCAACGCCGCCAGCGCCCCCGGCCGCTCCGGATGGTCGACGACGAACGCCGCGAAGTCCTCGTCCGGCCCGGCGAGCCGGGCACGCAGGGCCGGCAGGCCCTCCGCGTGCCACTCCGTGTCCCCGGCGTCCGGCCCGGACAGCGAGTCGATCATCACCTGGCGCAGACGCAGAACTTCCTCCGCGTCCTCGGTCGTGGCACGACGTACAAGACTCATGCCCGCACGCTAGTCAGCCGGCCTGTGCGACGTCCTGCCGATTTCTCACCGGTACCGCTTGCTTCGAGTGCACTCCAAGGCCCTAGCGTTGCGGTCATGACGGTGATGGAAACCACGGGTACCAGGACCGACAGCTGTGCCGCCCCGGAGCACCGAACCGGTCGACGTCCGGACGGCCAGGACAGCTACACGATCAGCGAGGTCGTCGCGATCACCGGCCTGACCGCGCACACCCTGCGCTGGTACGAGCGCATCGGCCTGATGCCGCACATCGACCGCTCGCACACCGGCCAGCGCCGCTACTGCAACCGCGACCTGGACTGGCTCGACCTCGTCGGCAAGCTCCGGCTGACCGGCATGCCGGTGGCGGACATGGTGCGCTACGCGGAACTGGTCCGCGAGGGCGACCACACCTACAGCGACCGCTTCGAGCTGTTGAAGGAGACCCGCGAGGACGTCCTCGCCCGGATCGCGGAACTCCAGGACACGCTCGCGGTCCTCGACCGGAAGATCAATTTCTACGCGGACGCCGGGCGGGCCCTGGCGTCGGAGAGGTCCTGATGACGGACGGCAAGATCCCCGCAGCACGACTCGGCGACGACGGCCCCGAGGTCGGCGTACAAGGTCTCGGCTGCATGGGCATGAGCTTCGCGTACGGCCCCACGGACGCCGGCGAGTCGCGTGCCACGCTGGAGCGTGCCCTGGAACTCGGCGTCACCCTGTACGACACGGCGGACGCGTACGGCGCGGGGGAGAACGAGAAGTTCCTCTCCCCCTTCTTCAAGGCACACCGCGACGAGGTGGTCATCGCCACCAAGTTCGCCCTGGCGATCCCCCCGGACGACCCGAACAGGCGCATCATCCGCAACGACCGGCCCTACATCCGCCAGGCCGTAGAGGCGAGCCTTCAGCGCCTCGACGTCGACGTGATCGACCTCTACTACATGCACCGGCGCGACGTGAACGTGCCGATCGAGGACACCGTCGCCGCCATGGCCGAACTGGTGCGCGAGGGCAAGGTCAAGCACCTCGGCCTGAGCGAGGTCACGGCAGACGAGCTGCGCGCCGCGCAGGCCGTCCACCCGATCGCCGCCGTGCAGTCGGAGTGGTCCCTGTTCAGCCGGGACATCGAGGCGAAGGTGGTGCCGACGGCCCGTGAGCTGGGTGTGGCCCTCGTGCCGTACTCCCCGCTCGGCCGCGGCTTCCTCACCGGCTCCTTCGCCAACGCCGACAAGGACCTCACCGCCGACGACTTCCGCCGCCAGCAGCCCCGCTTCACCGGCGAGAACGCCGCCGCCAACGTGGCCCTGCTGGAGCCGGTCCGCTCGCTGGCCGAGGCCCACGGGGTGTCGCCGGGTCAGATAGCCCTGGCCTGGGTCCAGCAGCAGGCGTCGGTGCACGGGCTCCCGGTGATCCCGATCCCGGGCACCCGCAAGGCGAGCCGGATCGAGGAGAACACGGCGGCGACGAGGATCGAGCTGACGAAGGAGGAGCTGGCGCTCCTGGAGCCGATCGCGGCGAAGGTGGCCGGAGACCGCTACGCGGACATGACGTTCACTTCTGCCGGACGTGAGTAGACGTACCTGAGGGGCGCGGCGCGGGGCTGTGTCGATTTGCGGCTCCATCGCGTGGGCGCGACAAGCCCTCACCGCCCCGCAGACGACGAACAGCCTCAGAGCTCGGCCAGCAACTCCGCCTTCTTCACGGAGAACTCTTCGTCCGTCACCAGCCCGGCCTGATGCAGTTCGCCCAGGTGACGTATCCGCTCGGCGATGTCGGCGGGGTCCCGGCGCGGCATGGCCGCCGCCGGGACCGTCGGCACCGCGGAGCGGTTGCGGACCGCCGCCAGTACCGCCGCGGCGAACGGCAACGACTCGTGGACGGGACCGTATCCGAGCCCGAACACCACGGCGGCGGGGTCCTGGTCGGCCGGCATCGGCGAAGCCTCCCCGCGAACCAGCCGCAGATGCCCCTCGAACAGCTCCGGCGACCGCCACTGAACCCCGGTCAGTTCGGACACCGGGAAACTCTGGTCGCCGGCCTTCCACTTCGCCGACGACGCCCCGGTCCAGAACCACCGGAAGTGCACGGTCCGGCCGTCGAAGGACGCCTTCCCGTCGTACGCCTTGAACTGCAGCGGCACTTCGGGGGCCGGTACCAGAAACCTGTCGGTCGGCCCGGCGTCCTGCTTCAGTTGTGCGCGCAGCTCGTCGGCGTAGTACTCGGCGAGCGTCTCCTTGTCGGCGGGCAGCACCAGTCGGTAGGGATCGCACCCCTCCTTGAGCTGCCCCTCGGCCGCCTCCATCAACGGATCGGCCCCGGGACGCGGTTCGGCGCGCAATACCACCGTCCCGCGTTTGCCGGGCGTGAGCGTCACCCCGGCGAGCGCGTCGAGAGGGACACGTCGTTCCCCCAACGCCTGGAAGAGCTTCGGTGTTCGAATCCCCCGTTCGTAGCGGATGAGCATGGAGTCGGACTCGAACTCCCAGGCGGCATGAAATCCGGCCAGTACGTCACCCATGCGGCTCATGGTATGCGGCACGAGCTTCTTCGTCCCCTCCCCGCGCAAACCGCGATTCCTTCTTCTCTACGCGCGTCCGGCGGACGCCGTCGCGGACAAACCCGTCCGGCAGGCTTCGGTATCGCCCGCGCAGTGCACCGAGCGGTATGCGCCAATGCCGATCTCGGCGAAGTTCAGCAGGCTCTCCGTGCCCGGCTCGAAATAGCCGCTGTGCCCGTCCGCGCCCCGCGCCGACAGCACCCGCGCGCCGAACGCGGCGGACATCGGGTCCGCCCCGTGACCGAGCCCTCCGACCTCCAGGTACGGCACGTCCTGCACCCAGTCCTCGGCGTCCCGCATCGCCCACACCTGCGCGGAGGTGCGCAGATGGGACGCCTTCGCGACCCGCATCCCGGGGCTGCCTGCCACCGCTATGTCGGCCACCCGCTCCGGCAGCGTGTGCGCGGCGAGACCGCACACCACGGAGCCGTAGCTGTGGCAGAAGAGGGAGACGGGGGCGGCGCCGGGCAGGGCGCGCACCAGCGCGTTCAGCCGGATCGCGCCGTCCGCCGCGCGCATCGCGGTGGCCGAGTCGATGCCGAGCCCGCTGGGCGCGGTGTAGTCGGCCCAGGCGATGACGGCCGTACGCGTCGACGGGCTCGCCGTGCGCTCGGCCCGGTACAGGGCGGTGGCCATGCCGACCGGCGCGGAGTACTGGCGGGAGGTGCGCTGGAAGGTGAGCAGGTCGGTGTCGACGCCGGGGACGACGACCGAGACCCGCTCCGCCTCCTTCAGGTTGCCGAAGACCTCGGCGACCCGGCCGGAGCCGTCGGGGTTGAAGGCGAGGATGTGGCGGTCCTTGCTCATCAGTGAGACGTAGCGGTGCATGCGCCGCCCGGCCTCCCGCTGCCCGTCCGGGGTGAGCCGTACGTCGTGCATGCGCTTCAGCTCGACCTTGCGGGCCTGCCCGAGGGCGATGCGGTTGGCGCGGTAGCGCAGCTCCACGGGCGCGCCGTTCATGTTGCCGACGGCGAGCGGATAGCGGCGGGCGAGGCCGGCGCGCTGCTGCGGGGTGAGCGAGGCGAAGAACCGGGCGAGACGGTGGGGGGCCGTCTCCTGCGGGTCGGGGAGCCGGTGCCCGGCGATGCGGCCGTGCTCCCACTGCGAGAGCGAGGTCTGCAGCACGGTGGAGCTTCGCTGGCTGCGCAGTGCGGTCCAGCCGGTGGTGGCCAGCATCACGAACACCACGGCCAACGCGAGCAGTGCGCGCCAGACGTTCAGTTGCGGGGAGGTGTCGAAGGAAGTCACTGAAAGGACACACTAGGAGAACGACTGGGTCTCGCGTTAGCCAAGTGGCGTGAATCACGTTTGGACAAACGGAACTCTTCGGTGCATAGTGCGGGCGCCTTCAGGCCGTTCGCCAGTTTCCGGCCAGTGCGGGTCCCACCTGTGCGAGATGGGCGACCGTCAGCGCGCGCATCGCGTCGAGGCTGAAGTCCTCGCCCGTGCTCCACTGACGTTCCGTCAGCCGCATCACGCCGCTGAAGACGGCCACCGTCAGCCGGGGGCGCGGGTCGGTGTCCACGTCGAGGCCCTCGCGCTCGGCGAGGACCCGTGCGACGGTCTCCTCGGCCTCCGCGGAGCGACGCAGATGGGCGGCGAGCAGGACGGGCGTCGACTCGATCACCCGGCACATGCGCAAGTGCAGCTCCACCGGTACGACGGCCTCGACGATCTCGTTGAGGCTGTCCCAGCCCTCCAGGACCGCCTGCCGCAGGGCCTCCATCGGAGCCTCGTGCGCGGGGCGCTCGCGCACCGACTCGACGAAGCGCTCCACCGTCGTCTCCTGGACGGCGAGCGCGGCCTCCTCCTTGTTCGCGAAGTAGCGGAAGAAGGTGCGCTGCGAGACGTCGACCGCCTCGGCGATGTCGTCGACCGTCGTCCGCTCGTAGCCCCGGCCGGTGAACAGTTCGTGGGCCGCCCGGATCAGCGCCTCGCGGGTGCGCTGCTTCTTGCGCTCGCGCAGTCCCTCCGGCCGTGCCGCCGTGGTCATGGACCTCTCCTCGTCAATAACAATCGCTGTCCTGACAGTTACCGACTTGTGAATTGGTTTGTCAATTGTCAGTGGCTGTCATTAGCCTCGAACGCATGACTAGTCAGACCACCATCGACACGACGGGGCCGGGGGACAAGGCACCGACACCCCCGTCGGACCGGGCGCCAGCCGGCGGGCTGCGCGGCCACCCTTGGTTCACCCTCATAACCGTGGCCGTCGGGGTCATGATGGTGGCCCTGGACGGCACCATCGTGGCCATCGCCAACCCGGCCATCCAGTCCGACCTGAAGGCGAGCTTCGCCGACGTCCAGTGGATCACCAACGGCTACTTCCTCGCCCTCGCGGTCTGTCTGATCACCGCGGGCAAGCTCGGTGACCGCTTCGGCCACCGGCAGACCTTCCTCGTCGGCGTGGTCGGCTTCGCCGCCGCCTCGGGCGCGATCGGCATGTCCGACAGCATCGCGCTGGTCGTCACCTTCCGGGTCCTGCAGGGCCTGTTCGGCGCGCTGCTCATGCCGGCCGCGCTCGGCCTGCTGCGCGCGACCTTCCCGGCCGAGAAGCTCAACATGGCCATCGGCATCTGGGGCATGGTCATCGGCGCCTCCACCGCGGGCGGCCCGATCCTCGGCGGCGTCCTGGTCGAGCACGTCAACTGGCAGTCGGTGTTCTTCATCAACGTGCCGGTCGGCATCCTCGCCGTCGCCCTCGGTGTGGTGATGCTGGTCGACCACCGTGCCGAGAACGCCCCGCGCTCCTTCGACATCCTGGGCATCGCCCTGCTGTCGGCGGCCATGTTCTGCCTGGTGTGGGCGCTCATCAAGGCCCCGGAATGGGGCTGGGGCTCCGGCACGACCTGGACGTTCGTCCTCGCCTCCGTCGTCGGCTTCGCGCTGTTCGCCTTCTGGGAGACGAAGGTCAAGGAGCCGCTCATCCCGCTGGCGCTGTTCCGCTCGGTTCCGCTGTCGGCGGGTGTCGTCCTGATGGTCCTCATGGCGATCGCCTTCATGGGCGGCCTGTTCTTCGTCACCTTCTACCTGCAGAACGTGCACGGTATGAGCCCGATCGACGCGGGTCTGCACCTGCTCCCGCTCACCGGGATGATGATCGTCGGCTCCCCGCTCGCGGGCGCGATGATCACCAAGCTGGGCCCGCGCATTCCGCTGGCCGGCGGCATGGCGTCCGTCGCGATCGCCATGTTCGGGATGTCCACGCTGGAGACGGACACCGGCAGCGGCGTCATGTCCCTCTGGTTCGCCCTGCTGGGCCTCGGCCTCGCGCCGGTCATGGTCGGCGCCACCGAGGTCATCGTCGGCAACGCCCCGATGGAGCTCTCCGGTGTCGCCGGCGGACTCCAGCAGGCCGCGATGCAGATCGGCGGCAGCCTCGGTACGGCCGTCCTCGGCGCCGTGATGGCCTCCAAGGTGGACAACGACCTCGCGGGCAACTGGAAGGACGCGGGGCTCCCGGAGCTCACGCCGGCCCAGCTCGACCAGGCCTCGGAAGGGGTCCAGGTCGGGGTTCCGCCGGTCGCCAAGGGCACGCCGGAGGCGATCGCCACGAAGATCGCCGACGTCGCGCACGACACCTTCATCTCCGGCATGAGCCTGGCGTCCCTGGTCGCCGCCGGAGTCGCCGTCGTCGCCGTCCTGGTCGCCCTGCTCACCAAGCGCGGTGTGAACGCGGAGGCGGGCGCGGGCGTCGGCCACATCTGACGAACCCCGCGAGGAATACCCGGAGTTCCCCTATCAGGGTGACAACGCTAAAGATTCCTCGCACCCGGTACGCGCCGCAGGTCACAGTGGGTCAGGCCCTCCGGTACGGCATGTTCCCCAGGCATGTTCGGGGAGTTCGTACGACGGACGAGGGCGACCGGATCTGCGGCGCGCTGCCGGAGGGGGGCGGCGCGCCGCAAGGCCGGAGTCCAAGCAGGTGAAGGCCGAAGGATTAGGGACCGGAGCCTGGGTACCCGCAGTACCGAACCCGAGAACGACCCGAATTCACCGAGGGGTTCTGGGAGTTGATGATGGCGGGCTTTGGACAAGGAACGCGCAGGCACCCCCGTTCACGTAGCCGGACGTGGTCACGGAGCGGGCCGGATCGCGCGACGCTCGGAATCATCGGAGTCATCTGCGCGATCGCCGGATTCTTCGTGCTGGGGATCATCCTCGGCCCCGTGGCGATCGTCTGCGGCTGGCTCGCCATGGGCCGCAGCTGGGCGGGCACTCGCCCCGTCCCGGCCCTGGTCGCCCTCGTACTGGGCGCCATCGACACGCTCCTGGCGGTCATCTGGCTGGCCGGAGCGGCAACCCCGGGCAGCGGGATGTTCTGACCCGGGGCGAGTGAGGGAAGGGCCCCCGGTGGGACGACCGGGGGCCCGCCTTCATGTCCGGACCCGGGCCGGGGCCGAGGCGACCGACGCCTGCACCGAATCCCGGCCGTAGTGACCGCCTCTCGCGCCGGGACAGGGCCGCGACGAACTTCCGCGCGGGCGCAGGGCCGTAGCGACCGCTCCTGCTCAGGCCCGTGGCGCGGAAGAGACCGCCTCACGCGCCGGGACAGGGCCGCGACGCCCTTCCGCGCGGGCGCAGGGCCGTAGCGCCCGCTCCTGCTCAGGGCCGTGGCGCGGAAGTGACCGCCTCTCGCGCCGGGACAGGGCCGCGACGAACTTCCGCGCGGGCGCAGGGCCGTAGCGACCGCTCCTGCTCAGGGCCGTGGCGCGGAAGTGACCGCCTCTCGCGCCGGGACAGGGCCGCGACGAACTTCCGCGCGGGCGCAGGGCCGTAGCGACCGCTCCTGCTCAGGGCCGTGGCCCGGAAGAGACCGCCACGCGCGCCGGGACAGGGCCGCGACGAACTTCCGCGCGGGCGCCGGGCCGGAGCGACCGCTCCTGCTCAGGGCCGTGGCGCGGAAGTGACCGCCTCTCGCGCCGGGACAGGGCCGCGACGAACTTCCGCGCGGGCGCAGGGCCGTAGCGACCGCTCCTGCTCAGGGCCGCGACGAACTCCCGCGCCGGATCCCGGCCGAAGCGACCGCTCTCGCGCGGGCACAGGGCCGCGACGAACTTCCGCGCGGGCACAGGGGCGCGACGAACTCCCGCGCCGGATCCCGGCCGAAGCGACCGCTCTCGCGCCCGCGCAGGGCCGCGACGAACTCGCGCGCCGGGACAGGGCCGCGACGAACCCCCGCACTCGCTCAGGGCCGTAGCGACCGCTCCCGCAACGCCGCCACCTCGGTCCGCAACGCCCGCACCTCGTCGGTCAGCATCCGGATCGCCTCCGTCTGCCGCCGCTCCTCCACGTCGTCTTTCTCGAACCGTGCGATGAACCACGCGGCGATGTTCGCGGTCACCACACCCAGCAGCGCGATCCCGGAGAGCATCAGCCCCACGGCGATCATCCGGCCGAGCCCGGTGGTCGGCGCGTGGTCCCCGTACCCGACGGTCGTCATCGTCGTGAACGACCACCACACCGCGTCACCCAGCGTCCTGATGTTCCCGTCCGCCGACTCCCGTTCCACCGACAGCACGGCCAGCGACCCGAACATCAGCAGCCCGACCACCGCCCCCGCGACATACGTCGTCAGCCGGATCTGCGAGGCCATCCGCGCCCGTCGCTGCACCAGCACCAGCGTCGACACCAGCCGCAGCAGCCTCAGCGGCTGGATCAGCGGGAGCGCCACCGCGCACAGGTCCAGCCAGTGCCGACGTACGAACTGCCGTCGATCCTCGGCGAGGGCCAGCCGCACCAGGTAGTCGACGGCGAAGGCCCCCCACACCACCCACTCGACCACCGTGCACGCCAGGGTCAGTGACCGGCTCGCCGGGTCGACCACGATGGGCACGGCATAGGCGACGGCGAACACCACCGCGAGCGCCAGGAGGGGCCGTTGGGCGCGCCGTTCCCAACGCACCTGTGCCGTTTGTTCCTTCATGAGCGCATCGTAAAGAAGAGGTAAGGGCGGTGGGGACCCAGGCCCCACCGCCCTTCAGCCCTGCACGCGGCGCGGTGCTACGCGTCGCCGCCCGCGGCCCCCGGGTCCGCCGCCGAGACGTCGAGGAGCTGGTACCGGTCGATCGCCTGCTTCAGCGCCGACCGGTCGACCTTGCCCTCCTTGGCCAGCTCGGTCAGCACGCCCACCACGATCGACTGCGCGTCGATGTGGAAGTGCCGGCGAGCCGCCCCACGGGTGTCGGCGAAGCCGAAGCCGTCGGCGCCCAGCGACTGGTACGTCCCCGGCACCCACCGCGCGATCTGGTCCGGAACCGACCGCATCCAGTCGGACACGGCCACGAACGGGCCCTGAGCGTCGGACAGCTTGCGCGTCACGTACGGCACCCGCTGCTCCTCCTCGGGGTGCAGCAGGTTGTGCTCCTCGCACCGCACGGCCTCGCGCCGCAGCTCGTTCCAGGAGGTCGCCGACCAGACGTCGGCCTTCACGTTCCACTCCTCGGCGAGGATCTTCTGCGCCTCGACCGCCCAGGGGACGGCCACGCCGGACGCCATGATCTGCGCCGGGATGGAGCCCGAGGTGCCCTCGCTGAAGCGGTGGATGCCCTTGATGATGCCGTCGACATCCACGTTCGCGGGCTCGGCCGGGTGCTGGATCGGCTCGTTGTAGACGGTGAGGTAGTAGAAGACGTCCTCACTGTCGGGCCCGTACATCCGGCGCAGCCCGTCCTGCACGATGTGCGCGATCTCGAAGCCGTAGGCCGGGTCGTACGCGACACAGCCCGGGTTGGTCGAGGCGAGCAGCTGCGAGTGGCCGTCCGCGTGCTGGAGGCCCTCACCGGTCAGGGTCGTACGGCCGGCGGTCGCGCCCAGGACGAAACCGCGTGCCAGCTGGTCGGACATCTGCCAGAACTGGTCTCCGGTGCGCTGGAAACCGAACATCGAGTAGAAGACGTACACCGGGATGAGCGGCTCGCCGTGCGTGGCGTACGACGAACCGGCGGCGATCAGTGAGGCGGTGCAGCCCGCCTCGGAGATGCCGTCGTGCAGCATCTGACCGGTCGGCGACTCCTTGTAGGCGAGGAGCAGGTCCCGGTCCACGGCCTCGTACTGCTGGCCGAGTGGGTTGTAGATCTTCGCGCTCGGGAAGAACGAGTCCATGCCGAAGGTGCGGTACTCGTCCGGCGCGATCAGCACGAACCGCTTGCCGATCTCCTTGTCCCGCATGAGGTCCTTGAGGAGGCGGACGAAGGCCATGGTCGTCGCGATGGACTGCTGACCCGAACCCTTCTTCACGGTCGCGTACGTCTTGTCGTCCGGCAGCGCGAGCGGCTGCGAGCGCACGACACGCGTCGGTACGTAACCGCCGAGCCCGTTGCGGCGGTCGTGCATGTACTGGATCTCCTCCGAGTCCCGGCCCGGGTGGAAGTAGGGCGGCAGACCCGACTCCAGCTCCTTGTCGGAGATCGGCAGGTGCAGCCGGTCGCGGAAGCCCTTGAGGTCGGCGACCGTCAGCTTCTTCATCTGGTGCGTGGCGTTGCGGCCCTCGAAGTTCGGGCCCAGCGTCCAGCCCTTGATCGTCTTGGCGAGGATCACGGTCGGCTGGCCCTTGTGCTCCACGGCCGCCTTGTACGCCGCGAAGATCTTCCGGTGGTCGTGACCGCCACGCCCCAGGTGCAGGATCTGGTCGTCGGTCATGCCCTCGACCATCGCGCGCAACCGGTGGTCGTCGCCGAAGAAGTGGTCGCGGATGTACGCGCCGGTCTCGGTGGCGTACGTCTGGAACTGCCCGTCCGGCGTGGTGTTCATCTTGTTGACCAGCACGCCGTCACGGTCCTGCGCCAGCAGCGGGTCCCAGGTCCGGTCCCACACCAGTTTGATCACGTTCCAGCCGGCTCCCCGGAAGATCGACTCCAGCTCCTGGATGATCTTTCCGTTGCCGCGCACCGGGCCGTCGAGCCGCTGGAGGTTGCAGTTGACGACGAAGGTGAGGTTGTCCAGGCCCTCACGGGCGGCGATGGACAGCTGGCCGAGCGACTCGGGCTCGTCCATCTCGCCGTCCCCGAGGAACGCCCAGACGTGCGACTTCGAGGTGTCCGCGATCTCGCGGGCCTGCAGATAGCGGTTCATCCGGGCCTGGTAGATCGCGCCGATCGGGCCGAGGCCCATCGACACGGTCGGGAACTCCCAGAAGTCCGGCATCAGCCGCGGGTGCGGGTAGCTGGACAGGCCGTACGGCGCCTTCGACTTCTCCTGGCGGAACGCGTCCAGGTTCTGCTCGCTGAGGCGGTCCAGCAGGAACGCGCGGGCGTAGATGCCCGGCGAGGCGTGGCCCTGGAAGAAGACCTGGTCGCCGCCGTCGCCCTCGTCCTTGCCGCGGAAGAAGTGGTTGAAGCCGACGTCGTAGAGCGAGGCCGAGGAGGCGAAGGTGGCGATGTGGCCGCCGACGCCGATGCCGGGCCGCTGGGCGCGCGAGACCATGACCGCGGCGTTCCACCGGGTCGCGTTCAGGATCCGGCGCTCGATCTCCTCGTTGCCCGGGAAGAACGGCTCGGCCCTGGTGGGGATGGTGTTGACGTAGTCCGTGCTGCGCATCTCGGGCACGGCCACGCGCTTCTCGCGGGCCCGCTCGATGAGCCGGAGCATCAGGTAGCGGGCCCGCTCCCGGCCGCGCTCGTCCACGGCGGCGTCGAGGGAGTCGAGCCACTCCTGGGTTTCCTCGGGGTCGAAGTCAGGAACCTGACTCGGAAGGCCGCCAATGATGATCGGATTGCGATCGGATCCGGAAGCCACGCTGTTCCTTACCTGTCAGAGGGCTGCTTTGCGAGGGTTCTCTCGGGGTTTTCGTATGCCTGCACCGTTCCCCATCGTGTACCTCGGCGTCGCAAACGTCATCTCTACTGTGAGGTAATCAAGACCTCGTACGCACGGACGCCCCCAAGGGTGGTTCCCAAACACACAAACGGGGCAGAAAGGTGTGTGCTGCGTCACTCGGACTCGGGACGGTGTGCCGTAGGTTGCGGCGACACGGTCGGTATCGTCACCGTTTCGGCGGTCTGAACGGCCGGGTACTTGCGCGATCCGTCCCGCCCGTGTGGACTACGGCCATTGCTTCGCGCACGCGCGTGGCTGAGACATTCACCAAGACATGATCAGGAGGCAACCCGTGAGCGCGACCGCGGACCACGCGGAGGAGCGGACGAACCCTGCCGTCAGGCTGGGGTTCCAGCCCGAGCAGGTGGTCCAGGAGATCGGCTACGACGACGACGTAGACCAGGAACTCCGCGAGGCCATTGAGGAAGTCATCGGCACAGACCTCGTGGACGAGGAATACGACGACGTCGCCGACGCCGTTGTGCTGTGGTTCCGCGACGAGGACGGCGACCTGACCGATGTACTGGTGGATGCCATCACGTACATCGAAGAGGGCGGTTCGATCCTGCTGCTGACCCCGAAGACCGGCCGGGACGGCTACGTGGAGCCGAGCGACATCTCTGAAGCCGCGACCACGGCAGGGCTGTCCGCGTCCAAGAGCGTCAGCGTCGGCAAGGACTGGAGTGGCAGCCGGCTGGTGACGCCGAAGGCCGCCAAGTCCAAGAAGTAGCCCGCAGCGCCGGACGGGCTGGGCTGCGCTCGGCAGTGGCCGAGACTCCCCAGCCCGTCCGAAGGCCCTCGGTGACCGCTGCGTAGGGTGTTCTCACCCGAACAGCCCACGAAGGGACATCCGAGGCGATGGCGATCCAGGTCGGCGACAAGGCCCCCGACTTCGAGCTCAAGGACAACCACGGCGCGACCGTGAAGCTGTCCGACTTCCGCGGCAGCAAGAACGTCGTACTGCTCTTCTATCCCTTCGCCTTCACCGGCGTGTGCACCGGCGAGCTGTGCGAGCTGCGTGACCACCTGCCGCAGTTCGCCGACCGCGACACCCAGCTGCTCGCCGTCTCGAACGACTCCATCCACACCCTGCGCGTCTTCGCCGAGCAGGAGGGCCTGGAGTACCCGCTGCTCAGCGACTTCTGGCCGCACGGCGAGGTCTCGCGCGCCTACGGCGTCTTCGCCGAGGACAAGGGCTGCGCGGTGCGCGGCACCTTCGTCATCGACAAGGAGGGGATCGTGCGCTGGACCGTCGTCAACGCCCTGCCGGACGCGCGTGACCTGAACGAGTACGTCAAGGCGCTCGACACCCTGTGATTCTTCGGTTCCACGCCATGCGTGGTGCGGGAACCCGTCACTAGGATCGACTCGTTGATCCGACATCGAACGCACGGCGGGGCTCCCCGCCCCTGGACACCAATGGAGGACTCGTGGGAGTCAGCCTCAGCAAGGGCGGCAACGTATCTCTGAGCAAGGAGGCTCCGGGCCTGACCGCGGTCATCATCGGTCTCGGGTGGGACATCCGCACCACCACCGGCACCGACTTCGACCTGGACGCCAGCGCACTGCTGCTGGACTCCTCGGGCAAGGTCTCCAGCGACGCGAACTTCATCTTCTTCAACAACCTCAAGAGCCCGGACGGCTCGGTCGAGCACACCGGCGACAACCTCACCGGTGAGGGCGAGGGCGACGACGAGCAGATCAAGGTCAACCTCGCCACCGTCCCGGCCGACGTCGAAAAGATCACCTTCCCGGTGTCGATCTACGACGCCGAGAACCGCCAGCAGTCCTTCGGCCAGGTGCGCAACGCGTTCATCCGCGTGGTGAACCAGGCCGGCGGCGCCGAGATCGCCCGGTACGACCTCTCCGAGGACGCCTCCACCGAGACCGCCATGGTCTTCGGTGAGCTCTACCGCCACGGCGCGGAGTGGAAGTTCCGCGCCATCGGCCAGGGCTACGCCTCGGGTCTGCGCGGCATCGCCCAGGACTTCGGCGTCAACGTCTGACCGGCCCTCGGGTCTCACCGTCCGGCGCCGCACCGTTTACGTGCGGCGCCGGACGTGCAGGACAAGCAGAGAAGCACTCTCGGGGAGGGACCAGCATCATGGGCGTCACGCTCGCCAAGGGAGGCAACGTCTCCCTGTCCAAGGCCGCACCCAACCTCACCCAGGTGATGATCGGGCTCGGCTGGGACGCGCGCTCCACCACCGGCGCGCCCTTCGACCTCGACGCCAGCGCACTGCTGTGCAACAACGGGCGGGTGCTGGGCGACGAGTGGTTCGTCTTCTACAACCAGCTCAAGAGCCCGGACGGCTCGGTCGAGCACACCGGCGACAACCTCACCGGTGAGGGCGAGGGCGACGACGAGTCGCTGCTGATCGACCTCTCCAAGGTGCCCGCCAACGTCGACAAGATCGTCTTCCCGGTCTCGATCCACGAGGCCGACAACCGCGGCCAGACCTTCGGCCAGGTCAGCAACGCCTTCATCCGGGTGGTCAACCAGGCGGACGGCCAGGAACTCGCCCGCTACGACCTCTCCGAGGACGCCTCCACCGAGACCGCGATGATCTTCGGTGAGGTCTACCGCTACCAGGGCGAATGGAAGTTCAGAGCTGTGGGGCAGGGGTACGCGTCGGGCTTGCGGGGCATCGCTCTAGACTTCGGAGTCAACGTTTCGTAAAGCCGAGTACGGCGCGGTAATGACCCGTACTTACAGGATTGGGTAGCCAGTGGTTCTGAAAACCTTCGGCTGGTCGTTCGCGGTCACCGCGCTCGGCCTCGTCGCGGCGGTCTTCTACGGGGGGTGGACCGCCTTCGGAATCGTGGCGATCCTCTCCGTCCTCGAGATCTCGCTGTCCTTCGACAACGCAGTGGTCAACGCCGGAATCCTGAAGAAGATGAGTGCCTTCTGGCAGAAGATCTTCCTCACCGTCGGCGTCCTCATCGCCGTCTTCGGCATGCGACTGGTCTTCCCCGTCGTCATCGTCGCCGTCAGCGCCTCGATGGGTCCGATCGAGGCCGTCGATCTCGCCCTCACCGACAAGGACCGCTACGAGCAGCTGGTGACCGACGCTCACCCGTCGATCGCCGCCTTCGGTGGCATGTTCCTGCTGATGATCTTCCTCGACTTCATCTTCGAGGACCGCGACATCAAGTGGCTGGGCTGGCTGGAGCGGCCGCTCGCCAAGCTCGGCAAGGTCGACATGCTGTCGGTCTGCATCGCCCTGGTCGTGCTGCTGATCTCCGCGATGACCTTCGCGACCCACGCCCACCAGCACGGCGGCACCCACGTCGACAAGGCGGAGACGGTCCTCCTCTCCGGTGTCGGCGGCCTCATCACCTACATGATCGTCGGCGGTCTCTCCGGCTTCTTCGAAGACAGGCTCGAAGAGCAGGAGGAGCGCGAGCACGAGGAGGAGGAAGCCGCCGAACGCGCGGGCAAGCCCCGCTCGGCGGTCGTCATGGCCGGCAAGGCCGCGTTCTTCATGTTCCTCTACCTCGAGGTCCTGGACGCGTCCTTCTCCTTCGACGGCGTGATCGGCGCCTTCGCCATCACCAACGACATCGTCCTGATGGCGCTGGGTCTGGGCATCGGCGCGATGTACGTCCGGTCGCTGACCGTGTACCTCGTCCGCCAGGGCACCCTCGACGAGTACGTCTACCTGGAGCACGGCGCGCACTACGCGATCGGCGCCCTCGCCGTGCTCCTCCTGGTCACCATCCAGTACCAGATCAGTGAACTCATCACCGGGTTCATCGGTGTCTTCCTGATCGCCTGGTCCTTCTGGTCCTCCGTGCGCCGCAACAAGGCACTGGCAGCGGCCGAGGGAAAAGCGGGCTCGGACGACAAGACTGAGGTGTCGTCCGGGGTGTGACACCCCCCGGGGTGAGGAACGCTCTGTGCGGGGCGGCGACGAGGCGACTCCTCGGCGCCGCCCCGCCGGTCTTTGACGTGAGGGTGGGGGCGGGAATGGGTTTCTTCGACGGGCTCTGGCGCGGGCGCGAGTCCGACTTCGACTCGGGCAACGCGGCGACCAACTCCATCGAGCTGACCAAACGGCACAGCCAGGTCTCCCTCACCAAGCAGGGCGCGGCCACCGGGCACCTGCGCGTCAACCTGGCCTGGCGGATGAGGACGTCCGACTTCGGCGGCTCCCAGCGGGAGAGCCTGCTGCGGCACCCCTTCAGGGCGCTCAAGCCGCCGGAGGTCCTCGGACACAGCCAGAGCATGGTCAACGTCGACCTCGACCTGGGATGCCTGTACGAGCTCCAGGACGGCACCAAGGGCGTCGTGCAGCCGCTCGGGGGCTACCTCGGGGAGGTCAACGGGCCGCCGTACGTGAAGCTCAGCGGGGACGACCGGTTCGGGTCGGCGTCCGGGGAGACGATGTACGTCAACCTCGACCACCGGGACGAGATCAAGCGGTTGCTGGTGTTCGTGTACATCTACGACCAGACGCCGGCGTTCGACCGTACCCACGCGATCGTCACGCTGTATCCGAGCAACGGCCCGCGGATCGAGATAGGCCTCGACGAGCGGCACCCCCAGGCCCGGTCGTGCGCGGTGGTGCTGATCGAGAACGTCAAGGGGGAACTGGTCGTCCGGCGGGAAGTGAAGTTCGTGTACGGATTCCAGGCGGAGCTGGACCGGTTGTACGGGTGGGGACTGCAGTGGGGGCGGGGGTACAAGGCGAAGGCGGAACGCTGACGCCGAGCCCCGGCCGGTTCACCCGGGAGCTCGGGCCGGGCCGTCCCGCGGCCCGCGCCGCGTGGGTGTCCCGTTGGGCGTTTGAGCTAGCGGCCGATGAACTGAGGGCCCTGCGGCGGCAGCCGGAACTCGTGGCTCGGCACCGCCGTCACCGGCTGCGGGTAGCCGTAGGCCGGCTGGACCGTGGGCGCCGGCTGCTGGGGGTAGCCGTAGGCCGGCTGGGTCGGGACGACCGTGGGCTGTTCCGGGGGGAGGGGCTGGGAGGTCTCCGGCGGCGACTGCGTCACGAACGCGTCCGGACCGTGCTGCTCCTCCGACTCGTCCACCGCGATGCCGAAGTCGGTGGCCAGGCCCTGCAGCCCGTTGGAGTAGCCCTCGCCCAGCGCGCGGAACTTCCAGCCCTCGCCCCGGCGGTACAGCTCGCCGCAGATCAGGGCGGTCTCCTCGCCGGTCTCCGGCTTGATGTCGAAGTGGGCCAGCGGCTCACCGTCGGGGAGGGCGGCGTCGTACAACAGGATGCGCAGGCCCTGTACGCGGTCGAAGGTGACGTCGTCCGCCGAAGCGACCAGCAGAATCCGGCTGACATCGGACTCGACACCGGCCAGATCTGTCTGGATCGTGTCCGTGGGCCCTTCGGCGACACGCTTCTTGCCGAGCAGCCAGACCTTCCCCGAGGGATGACGGGGCTGGTTGTAGAAGACGAAGTCCTCGTCGGATCGCACACGACCGTCGGGGCCGAGGAGCAGTGCCGAGGCGTCGACGACCGGAACCCCCTGCCCGGGCGCCCAGCGCAGCACGGCGCGTACCGTTGTGGCTTCGAGCGGGACGTTCGACCCCTTCAGCATCGCGTGCGTCATGCGGTCATCCTGCCTTCTCGGTCCTGGTCACGACAACGCGGGGTGGGCAGATCCGTGTGTTTGGCTGTGCGTGTTCGCGTTACCTGAAATTCATGCCGTGCGGGAACCTGTGACATGGATCCCTACGTACTATTACCGGCCACCTGTGGACAGCCGCAGGAGCCGATCAGCATCCACGGGGGAGTTCTATGCGTCATTTCGGGCACATCGCCCCTGAGGTGCGGCAGCGCCTCTTCCACCTGGAGCCCTGCGAGTTCACCGCGGACTCCCCGGCCCGGCTGCTCGCCGTGGCCCTGGGCGCCACGCTCTACAGTCCGGCCACGCGGCCGCGGCTCGCCGACGACATCGTCAAGCAGACCGGGCGTGGCGTGGTCTCGATGGTGCTGTGCCTGGAGGACTCGATCGGCGACGACGAAGTCGCGGACGCCGAGGAGAACCTCGTACGACAGTTCACGGACCTCGCCGCACGCGACGGCGTGGACCCGCCGCTGCTGTTCATCCGGGTCCGTATCCCCGAGCAGATCCCCGACCTCGTACGGCGTCTCGGCCCCGCCGCCCGGCTGCTGTCCGGATTCGTGATGCCGAAGTTCACCGAGGAGCGCGGGATCCCCTTCCTGGAGGCGCTGGCGACTGCCGAGACGGCGAGCGGCCGGCGGCTCTTCGCGATGCCCGTGCTGGAGTCGCCCGAGCTGCTGTACCGGGAGTCGCGGGTGGACACCCTGGAGGGCATCTCCCGCGCGGTCGACAAGTACCGCGAGCGTGTCCTGGCCCTGCGCCTGGGCGTCACCGACTTCTGCTCCTCGTACGGCCTGCGCAGAGCGCCCGACATGACCGCCTACGACGTCCAGGTCGTCGCCTCCGTGATCGCCGACGTGGTGAACATGATGGGCCGGGCCGACGGCACCGGGTTCACGGTCACCGGACCGGTGTGGGAGTACTTCCGCGTCCAGGAGCGTATGTTCAAGCCGCAGCTGCGCCGCAGCCCCTTCCTGGAGGGCAAGGCCGAGGAACTGCGCGAGGCGCTCATCGAACACTCCATGGACGGCCTGCTGCGCGAGATCACCCTCGACCAGGCCAACGGCCTGCAGGGCAAGACCTGCATCCACCCCTCCCACGTGCTCCCCGTGCACGCACTCTCCGTGGTCAGCCACGAGGAGTTCAGTGACGCCCAGGACATCCTGCGGCCCGAGCGGGGCGGCGGCGGTGTGCTGAAGTCGGCGTACACGAACAAAATGAATGAAGTGAAGCCGCACCGCGCCTGGGCCGAGCGGACCCTGCTGCGTGCCGAGGTGTTCGGTGTGGCGAACGAGGACATCGGCTTCGTGGAGCTGCTCGCGGCCGGAATCCCCGATTGAGACCGCTGAACACCAAGGGACGCATGAATCACGCAGTGAACAAGGCCGTCTGGTCCGGCAGCTGGGTCGCCGAGCGACTCGGTGTCGAACTGGTGGGCGACGACGAGCTGACCGGTCTGCTGGGGCTGGCACTGCGCCGCAACCCCAAGCGGGCGCACCTGCTCGTGTCGAACGTGCTCGGCAAGCACGTCCCGCAGTCGCCGTCCGTCGTCTACGGCCACGGCTTCACCCTCGGCCGCCGGGTCCGCGAGCTGCTCGGCGCCGACGAGGCCCGCAGGGCCGTCGTCCTGGGCTACGCGGAGACCGCCACCGGCCTCGGCCACTCCGTCGCCGACGGCCTGGGCCTCGCCCCCTACCTGCACTCCACCCGCCGCCCGGTCGAGGGCCTCGCCCCGGCCGGCGGCTTCGAGGAGGCCCACTCGCACGCCACCTCCCACCTGCTGCTGCCCCAGGACCCGGCGCTGCTGGCCGGGGACGGTCCGCTGGTCCTGGTCGACGACGAGTTCTCCACCGGCAACACGGTCCTCAACACCATCCGTGACCTGCACGCCCGCTATCCACGCGGACGGTACGTGGTGGTCGCACTCGTCGACATGCGCTCGCCGGCCGACGCCGGCCGCCTGGACGTCTTCGCCCGGGAGATCGGCGCCCGGGTGGATCTGGTGACGGCCGCCTCGGGGACCGTACGGCTTCCGGAAGGGGTGCTGGAGAAGGGGCAGGAACTGGTCGCCCGGTACGAGGCGGCGGCGCCGACGGCGTCCGAGGGGGCGTCGCACGGCCGGATCACCCGGGTGGACCTGCACTGGCCCCGCGGCCTGCCCGACGGCGGACGGCACGGCTTCACGCCGCAGCACCGAATACGCCTGGAGGGCGCGCTGCCCGCCATGGCCGCCCGGCTCGCCGAGGCGCTGCCCGCGGACGCCCGGCGGGTGCTCGTCCTCGGCTTCGAGGAGCTGATGTACGCGCCGCTGCGGCTGGCCCGCGAGCTGGAGCAGCTCGCGGACACCGCTGACACCGTCGGCGCCGAGGTGCGCTACTCCACCACCACCCGCTCACCCGTCCTCGCGGTCGACGACCCCGGCTACGCGATCCGCAGCCGCCTCGTCTTCCCCGCCCACGACGACCCGGCCGACGGCCCCGGCGAGCGCTACGCCTACAACGTGGCGGGCGGCGGCTTCGACGCTGTCGTCGCCGTCGTCGACTCGGCCGCCGACACGCCCGGACTGCACGCGCCCGGCGGCCTGTTGGACCGGCTGGCCGCCCACACCCCGCACGTCGTCCTCGCGGTCGTGCCCGCCTACGTGCCCGAGCCGCCGTACGCCGCCGTCACCCCTGGAGAAAGAACCGCCATGCTGCCCGAGCCCCTCCGCGGCCCCGCCTTCTCCTCGTACCCGCCCGAGGAGGTCGGCTGGCTGCTCCAGGACCTCTCGGACGTGACGCTGGAGGCGCCGACCGAGGAGCGCGAGGAGGCCATCCAGAGCGGCGGCGCGCACTACGCCGAGTCACTGCCGGTGGAGTACCAGCCGAGCGAGCAGTACCAGGAGCTCTTCCACACCGCGCTGGACGCGTCGGCGGAGCGGCTGGCGGTGGCGGTGGGCGCGGTCACCGAACTCGTCCTCGCCGAGCGGTCCCCCCGGCCGGTGCTCGTCTCCCTCGCCCGCGCGGGCACCCCGATCGGCGTGCTGATGCGCCGCTGGGCCCAGTTCCGGCACGGCCTCGACCTGCCGCACTACGCCGTCTCCATCGTGCGCGGCCGCGGCATCGACGCCAACGCGCTGCGCTGGCTGGCCGCCCACCACGACCCGCGTGACGTCGTCTTCGTCGACGGCTGGACCGGCAAGGGCGCCATCACCCGCGAACTCGCCGACGCCGTCGAGGAGTTCGAGGCCGCAGGCGGTGCGGCCGGCTTCGACCCGGAGATCGCGGTGCTCGCCGACCCGGGCTCCTGCGTGCGGACGTACGGCACCCGCGAGGACTTCCTCATACCGTCCGCGTGCCTCAACTCCACGGTGTCCGGCCTGATCTCGCGCACCGTCCTGCGCGCGGACCTGGTCGGCCCGAACGACTTCCACGGCGCGAAGTTCTACCGCGAACTCGCCGGCGCGGACGTGTCGGTGGCCTTCCTGGACGCGGTCGCCGCCCGCTTCCCCGACGTCGTGGACGCCGTGGACGCGCAGGCCAAGGAACTGCTCTCCGGCGACCGCGCCCCGACCTGGGAGGGCTGGGCGGCCGTCGAGCGCATCAGCGAGGAGTACGGCATCCACGACGTGAACCTCGTCAAGCCCGGCGTCGGCGAGACCACGCGGGTGCTGCTGCGCCGGGTGCCCTGGAAGATCCTCGCGCGGGCCGGGGCGGGCGCCGACCTCGACCACGTGCGTCTGCTGGCCGAACAGAGAGGTGTCCCGGTGGAAGAGGTCGCCGAACTCCCGTACACCTGCGTGGGGTTGATCCACCCCAAGTACACGCGGGGCGCGACGGGCGCCGACGGCAAGGCGGTGACGGTCTGATGCCGGTGCTGGTGGCCAGTGACCTCGACCGTACGCTCATCTACTCCGCCGCGGCCCTCGCCCTGACCATGCCGGACGCGCGGGCGCCCCGGCTGCTGTGCGTCGAGGTGCACGAGAGCAGACCGCTGTCCTACATGACGGAGACGGCCGCCGGCCTGCTCGCCGAACTCGGCGACGCGGCGGTCTTCGTGCCGACGACGACCCGGACCCGCAAGCAGTACCAGCGCATCAACCTGCCGGGCCCCGAGCCCACCTACGCGATCTGCGCCAACGGTGGCCACCTCCTGGTGGACGGGGTCTCCGACCCCGACTGGCACGCGCGGGTCACGGCCCGGCTGGCCGACGAGTGCGCACCGCTCGACGAGGTGCGCGAGCACCTGATGACGACGGCCGACCCGCTCTGGGTGCGCAAGCACCGGATCGCCGAGGACCTCTTCGCCTACCTGGTCGTCGAGCGCGAACTGCTCCCCGAGGAGTGGGTGAAGGAACTCGCCGTCTGGGCGGAGAACCGCGGTTGGACGGTCTCTCTCCAGGGCCGCAAGATCTACGCCGTCCCGAAGCCGCTCACCAAGAGCGCGGCCATGCGCGAGGTCGCCCGCCGCACCGGCGCCGAACTCACCCTCGCCGCCGGCGACTCCCTCCTCGACGCCGACCTGCTCCTGGCGGCGGACCGGGGCTGGCGCCCGGGCCACGGCGAGCTGGCCGAGGCCGACTGGAGCGCCCCGATGATCAGCGCGCTGCCGGAGCGGGGCGTGCTGGCGGGGGAGCGGATCCTGCGGGAGTTCCTGCGGGAAGCACGGCAAGGGGCCGTGTGAGGGCTTGAGCGGGTGGGTGTGGGTGCGGGGGAGGGCCTTGAGCCGGTGAGCGTGGGTACGGCTGGAGGGCCTTGAGGCCTACGGGTTGGCGCTCACGCCCCGCACCAGCCTGCGGCGGCCCGACGCCGACCGCTGCGGCAGCCGTGCGCCGATGAGCGTGGTCGGCCGCGGCGGCCGACCGCCGTGGATCAGGCGCTGATCCCCGGTGGGGGTGCGCGTTCCTGTGGGCTCCGCCCCCAGACCTCCGGCCTGTGCCCACCCACCACCCGACTCGGTCGGACACGCCGACGATCGTGATCGGCCGACGAAGGCGATTGGCCGCGGCAGCCGTACGCCGATGAACGCGGTCAGCCGCAGCAGCCCCCGCCGCAGCAGCCGCCCCCGCCACCGCCGCCCGACCGGGGTGCCTGGGCGGGTGCGGAGGCCGAGCCGCCGACGGCCACCGTCGACAGGAGCTTGACCGTGTCGTCGTGGCCCGAGGGGCAGTCGGCAGGGGCGGAGGACTCCGCCATGGGACGGCTCAGTTCGAACGTGTCGCCGCAGGTCCGGCAGCGGTACTCATAGCGAGGCATGCGCACAGGTTAACCGGCGTCCGGCCGGTGTCGCAGGGACGAGTCAGTGCCCGGACCCGCGCTCGTCCCGGATCTGACCCACGACCCGTGCCACCGTCTGCCGGACCGCCTCCGTCTCCGTGAGGAAGTGCCAGTAGTCGGGGTGGCGGCCCTCCAGCGTGCCGATCGCGCGGTCGAGGCGGGCGACCGCGTCGTCCAGGGGGCGGGCGTGGCGGGGGTCGGGGGTGTTGCGGCCGGCCATGGCGAGGCGCTGGGCGTCGCGGATGGCGAAGCGGGTGCGGTCGATCTCCTGCCGCGGGTCCTTCTGCACCTCGTTCAGCCGGCGCAGCCGGTCCCCGGCGGCGGAGACGGCCTCGTCGGTGGTGTTCAGCAGCGCCCGGACCGTGGACAGCAGGGCGGTCGCGTCCGGCCAGCGCTGTTCGTCGCGGGCGGCGCGGGCCTCGCGCAGCTTCAGCTCGGCCTGCGCCACGTTCTCCGCGGCCTGGTCGGGCACGTGCTGGAGGTCCTGCCAGCAGGCGGCCACGAAGCGGCGCCGCAGCTCGCTCAGGACCGGGTCCACCTGTTCGGCGCGGGTGGTGAGGGCCTGGGCGCGGGTGCGCAGGGAGACCAGCCGGTGGTCGATCTCGGCGGCCCGCTCCGGCAGCCGCTCGGCCTCCACCCGGACCGACTCGGCCTCTCGCGCCACGCGCTCGGCCCGCTCCAGCGTCTGGGGCACGCCGTGCGCTCCCGCGCCCTGGTTCAGCTTGGTCAGCTCGGGGGCGAGCGTGGCGAGCCGGGCGGCCAGGTCGTCGGCCTTCAGCCCTGATTCCCGTACCGCGTCGAGCGCGTTCGACGCCGCCAGCAGTCCCTGCCGGGCCCGCTCGACGGCGGGGGCGAGACGGGCCAGCTGGGTCTCGGCCTTGCCGAGCAGCGGTCCGAGCCCGGCCGTGAACCGGTCGAGTTCCTGCTTGACCCGGCCCAGTTCGTCCTTGGCCCGGGCGAGTTCGGTGCGGGCCTGCGCGGCGGCCGAGGCCTCCAGGTCGTCGCGGTCGAGGTCGTGCGCGTCGACGGCGTTGATGTACTGGAAGCTGGCCTCGTCGATGCGGGTGCTGATCGCCTGGAAGTCGGCGACCGCGCGCCGGGCGGCCGGGGAGTCGTCGACGGCCGTGATGGTCTCTATCGAGATCCGCAGATCGCGCTGGGCGGTGTCGAGCTCGTAGAACGCGGCCGCGGCGGCGTCCTTCGCGGACTGCGCCTCGGCCCGCTGGCTCTCCGCGCGCCCGCCGAACCAGCGTCGGGTGCCGCTGCCCCCGCCGCTCGCGAAGGCGGTGGGCAGCGCGAGCGCGACCACGAGCGGCAGTCCGAGCAGGGTGAGGGTGTCCCGCAGTGCGTGACGCACAGGATGGTGTGCGTGCGGCACCAACGGCGAGTACGGCTGCGAAGGTGTCGCCGTCACATCCCTCTCCCGTGCTGTGTTCGACCTTGCCCGCTGTCATTCTCCCACCGGTTAAGGACGAACACACGGGCCGGTCAGTTCACCGTACGGACCGTTACTTTGCCGTCGCCCGTCCGCGCGGACACCACATGGGAGCTGGAGCCGTCCCGGGGCACCGAAATGTCCTCGGCGCCGTCGCCCGTCTCGGCCGTCACCCGGTACGTGGCGTCGGGCAGCGCGATCGTCACGGAACCGTCGCCGCTGCGGGACTCCACCAGGTCCGGTACGGCGCCCAGTTCGAGGTGGACGGAGCCGTCGCCGGTCCGGGTGCGCACCTGGCGCGAGGAGACCTCGGCGCGCACCGAGCCGTCGCCGGTGCGCAGCTCCAGCGGGCCGCTGGAGTCGGTGACGCGCACGCTGCCGTCGCCGGTACGGATGTTCAGCGCGTCCTCGAAGCCCCGCGCGCGTACGCTGCCGTCGCCGTCCACGACGTTCACCGCGATTCCGCGCGGCACCTCGATCCGGTGCTTGGCCGCGCAGTCGGCGACCACGCCGGTGCACTTGAGCCGCAGCTTCAGCCGGTCGTCCTTCATGGACCAGGTCACCTCGGGGTCCTTGCCGAGGGCGACCGAGCCCTGGAACCAGCGGGTGACGTCGACCGTGCCCGCCTTGTGCGAGTCGGCGGCGACGATCTCCAGTGCGGAGTCGTCGGAGTCGATCGTGAGCGTCTCGCCCCGCAGGGCGAAGGACCGGTGGTCGGGGTCCTTGTCATCCGCGGCGGCGGCACCACACGCGGTGGCACCGGCGACGAGAGCCGCGACCACACCGGCTACGGCGACGGCACGGACGGGAACGGTACGGGCCATGACGATCTCCCCCTGGGAAAAGCGGCGAAGCTCCTGCTGCGACGCTCTTCGACCGTACGGATCCGGGGCCGGCGCGGGCATCCGGGCCGCTCCCGGATCCCCGGTGGGGTTAACCCCCGGGCCGGTCTGGGGGACGACCCGGATGCCGACCCGGATGCCGGCCAGGGATGCCGGTGGGGGCTGGCAGCGGGGGATGCCGGCCGCGATACGGGTTTGCGGGGCAGTGCCCCGGGCAATGTAGGCTGTCGACTCGTCTCGGGTGCGTAGCTCAGGGGTAGAGCGCCTGCCTTACAAGCAGGATGTCGGCGGTTCGAAACCGTCCGCGCCCACACCAGGAGAAGACCCCGGCCGATCATGGCCGGGGTCTTCGTGGTTCAGGAACCCTCTTTCTCCGGCGTCTCGTGGGCGTGCTTCAGCCTCATGCGCGCGTCCACCAGTTCGGGCCCCGCGATCTCCGCCCAGAAGCGGTGGCCGCTCACGAAGACCGCCAGTTCGTGCTCCCGACGACGGAGCTTCTCCACCGCGGCCTGTTCGTCGGCCGTCCAGCCGGGGGAGGCGGGGCGCTCCACCTTGCGCCAGCCGCCCGCGTCACTGAAGCCGTCCAGAGGCTCGACCGACCAGGGAAGCCGCTTGAGCAGGGCCGACAGCTCGGCCCGGACCTGATGCAGCTCCTCCTGACCGGCGAGGAGGTCACTCGGAAAGTCATAGGTCGTAGCCACGGCACAATGCTACGCCTGTTCGATTTTGGGTGGCGAGTGCCTTCGGGTGGTTCATGCGAACGGGTGTGCTCGCGTCGCCCGGAACGCCGAGCCACGGTGGTGCCATGACCATCGAGGTGCGACCGGCTTCGGCCTTCGAGGACGTCCGTATGCTGCTCGGCCCGAAAGCACCCGGGGCCAACGTCTGCTGGTGCCTGAGCTACCGGATCCCCTCCAGGCTCAACAACGAACTGCGCGGGCCGGCGCGCGGTGCGTACGTCGCCGAGCTGTGCCGTGCGGGACCCCCGCCGGGGGTGCTCGCCTACGACGGTGACGAGCCGGTCGGCTGGGCGGCCGTGGCGCCGCGCTCGGACACGTCCTTCGCGCACAGCCGCAAGATCCCGCACGTCGACGACCTGCCGGTGTGGTCCCTGTGGTGTGTCCGCGTACGCCCCGGACACCGGAGGAAGGGGATCTCCCACGCCCTCATCGCCGGCGCGGTCGCCTTCGCCCGTGCCCACGGCGCGCCGGCGGTCGAGGCGTACCCGCTCGACAACGGGGACGCCAAGGTCGACCTGACGATGGCGTACGCCGGGATCCGGAAGAACTTCGAGCGCGCCGGGTTCGTCCACGCTGCCGACACCAGCTCCGTGCTGGCCGGTCATCCCCGGGTCCTGATGCGGCTCGACCTGCGCTGAACCGGCCGACGCACAGACCCGGCGGGCCCCGAAACCCATCGCCACGCCGCTCAGTCGGCGGGCAGGGCGGCCAGCCAGGCAGTGAGGTGGCGGCTGACCTCCTCGGGGCGTTCCTGCTGGATCCAGTGGCCGCAGCCGTCGAGGAGGTGGGAGGAGCGCAGGCCGGGGAGGGTGGCGGGGAAGGCCTCGATCGCGTCCGCCAGCCAGGTCGTCGAGGCGTCCAGGGTGCCGCCGAGGAACAGGGAAGGCTGACGGATGGGGGCGCCGGTGAGGTCGGCGAGGTCCTTCCAGTCGTGGTCCATGGCGCGGTAGCGGTTCAGGGCGCCGGTCAGGCCGGTGCGCTCGAACTCTCCGGCGTAGACGTCGAGTTCCGCGGAGCCGAGCCAGGCGGGCAAGCGGTGGGCCGGGAAGCGGTCGCGGAGGGTTCCTCCGGGACTCACGAAGTGCGGGTCGGGGGCGCCGGGCGCCGGCATGGTGTCCGCCGAGAGGGCGGCGTGGAAACCGGCCAGCCAGCCGCGTACGTCCGGTTCGATCTCGCGCTCGGCACGGCCCGGCTCCTGGAAGTAGGAGACGTAGAACTCCTCCTCGCCGCCGCCCAGCCGGGCGAAGATCTCGCTCGGCCTCGGGCCGCCGGGCGGCGAGTACGGCACGCTCAGCAGGCCGACCGCGCGGAACACGTCGGGCCGCAGCAGCGCGCAGTGTGCCGCGATCGTCGCGCCCCAGTCGTGTCCGACGACCACGGCGGACCGCTCGCCGAGCGCCTCGACCACGGCCGCGCTGTCCGCCACCAGGTGGCGCATCCCGTACGCCTCCACCGCGTCCGGCCTCGACGAACGCCCGTATCCGCGCACGTCCACGGCGACCGCGCGGTAGCCGGCGGCCGCCAGGACCGGCAGCTGGTGACGCCACGAGTACCAGGACTCCGGGAAGCCGTGCAGCAGCAGGACCAGCGGTCCCTCGCCCAGCGCCGCCGCGTGGATCCGGCCGGCGGGGGCGGGGAGCAGGTGGTGGGTGACGTCCTTGAGCTGGGGGGCCTGCGGCATGCGTCCTCCGTACGTGCGTCGGGTGCGGCGGCACGCCCACGGCGGCCGTGCTGCGGCTCGTACGTCGATCCTGCGGCCCGGCGGCGACCGGGGGCGAGGATTGTTGCCGGTTCGGCAAACCGACACCGACACCGGCACGGGGCAATGGCTGGGGGTGGAGGAGGAGCGTCACCGGGGCGGCGAGGGCCGGCCGCCCCGGTGCGTCGCTCGCTCAGCCGGTGGCGGCGAACACGAACAGGTTGTCCTTCCGGCCGTCCTCCTGCTCCAGGGCGAGGGCCGCCGACCCGTTGACCGGGACCGGGGCGATGCCGGGGCTGGTCGGAGCGTCCTCGCCCGTGCGGGCGTCGAGGGCGACCGGACCGTTCTCCGTCTCGCCGTGGACCCGGCCGTGCCAGGCCGAGGTGACCTCGGGGGCGGTGCGGTCGGTCCGCTCGTCAGGGAGCCGCACGCCGGCCGCGGGCACGAGGAGGGGCCCGCTTCAGTGGCCGGCGTCCCTCAACTCCCGTACCAGGCGGGTCGTTACGGGCACCGGCACGCCGTGCCGCTCGGCCGCGCGCAGCAGCGCCCCGCCGATCGCGTCCAGTTCGAGGGGGCGGCCGGCCTCCGCGTCGCGCTGCATCGACGACTTCATCGCGGGCGGGAAGCCGTCGTAGCGGGCGAGTGCCCCGGCCGGGTCCGCCGGACCGCCGCAGGCGGCGCTGACCTCGGCGGTCTCCTCCACCAGGGCCGCCAACTCCTCGCGGTACTTCGTGCGGACGTCGCCCAGCGGGAGTTTGTGACGGGTCGTCAGCAGTGCGAACGGTGCCAGGAACGACATCTTCGCCCACAGGGCCGCCGACTCGTCGGGCAGTACGCGGGTGGTCGGACCGGCGGCGGTGAAAGCCTCCGCCAGCGCGTCTAGGCGCTCGCGGGGGACGCCGTCGCCGGTGAGGTCGACCTCGGCGAAGGGGCTGCCGTGCTCGATCACGCCCGGTGCCACCCGGGTCGACTCCACGCGGATGACGGCGGGGGCCACGCGGTCCGGGCGGTAGCGGGTGCGGAGGGTCGCGGGGTGCTCCACACCGTTCAGGAGCGGTACGACCAGACCGTCGCCGAGGGCCGCGGGCGGGACCCTGTCGAGGGCGGCGTCGAGGCTCGTGTGCTTGACGGCGACCACGCAGGCGTCGACCGGTTCGCGCAGGGTCGTGTCCGCCTCCACCCGGGCGGTGAAGTCGCCGAACCTCTCGCTGCGGACGCGGATTCCGGCCGTGCGGAGCGTGTCGGCGGTCTCCTCGCCGGCCAGGCAGATCACACGGTGACCGGCACGGGACAGGAGCGCGGCGAGGAGGCCGCCGGTGCCGCCGGGGCCGAGTACGGCCACGGTCGGTTCGTCGTACGCCATGATGCTGGGTTCCTCTCTTCGGTCGGCCCCGGAACGGTGGCCGCCTCGCAGTGATCATCGCAGGCCGGGCTCGGCGGTCGCAGTCGTCCGTGAAAATCGGGGCAAGGCCCGGCGGTCTTCCCCGGCAGGGGCGAGACTGGAGACATGTGCCGCAGTATCAAGACGCTTCGTCCACCCGTCCTGCCCGAGGAGGCGACGGAGGAGGACATCCGGGCCGCCGCCCTGCAGTACGTCCGCAAGGTCTCCGGCTTCCGGGCCCCCGCCGCGCACAACCGTGAGGTGTTCGACCGGGCCGTCGACGTGATCGCCGAGGCCACGGCGGAACTCCTGGCCGGCCTGGAGGTACGGGGCTCCGCCGCGCAGCGGGCCGGGTAGAGCGGGCCGGGATCCGCCGGGTGCCCGAACGTGGCGCCGGGCGGAGGCAGTGCCCGGCCGCCCGCCCGCCAGGCGCGGTCCAGGGCCACGCGGTCCGACGCTGCCGGGTGCCGCCTGACTGAGTGCGGCGTCGGTGGCCCGTTGCTGCGGGCGGACGGTGTGGGCGGCCCACGGACTGGCGGTGTGGGTGTCCGCGGAATGCGTGCGTCGGCTGCCCGCTGCTCCGCGCCTTCGCCCGTTCCGGCTGCCTGGGGCTGTGGGGAGGGGTGGCGTCGGCGGCTCGTGGGTTCGACCTCTGGAGTGGCCCCGGCACCCGCGATCGGCGGCCTCGGCCCCGGCCCGTCGCTACGGTGCCTTCGCCGGTTCCGGGCGGCGTCTCATCACGTATGCCGCTCCGGCTCCCGCACCGAACAGCGCCAGGACCGAGACTCCCGTCGCCAGCCAGGTCGTGCCCAGCCACTGGGCGCCGTAGTAGCCGAGGGCGACGCTGTAGGCCGCCCAGGACAGGCCCGCGAGAGCGGACCAGGGGAGGAAGTCGCGGGCGCGGTGGTGAGCGGCGCCGGCGCCGAGGGAGACGACCGAGCGGCCGGCGGGGGCGAATCGGGCGAGGACGACCAGGACGCCGCCACCGCGGGCGAGGGCCGCGCCGAGACGTTCCTGCGCGGTGGTCAGCCGGGGGGAGCGGGCGATCGCGCGGTCCAGGCGGGCCCCGCCGCGCCAGGCCAGGCGGTACGCGACCAGGTCGCCCAGCACGGACGCGGTCGCGGCGCAGAGGATGAGGGCCATGATGTCGGGGACCTCGTGCGCCGCGACCTGGCCGGTCGCCGCGCCGGTGCCGGCGGCAGCCGCCGTGGCGGCGGCGATGACGAGGACGCCGCTCGGCAGGACCGGCAGGAACACGTCCAGCAGGACGGATGCGCCGATCACCGCGTAGATCCATGGACTGCCGGTCAGCAGCCCCACACTCTCCATGCTTTCCAGCACCGCGAACTCCCCGTGGTCCCCCGTGGCCAGACCGTGCCGCGATGTCGCGGGGGAGCGGCAGGGGCGGCCTCAACAGCCATACAGCGTACGCGTCGGGTCCGACAGGAGATTCACGGGGGGCTCGTGGGTTCGGCACCGTATGTTCACCGGGCTGACACGCGACGGCGCCCGTCCCGGCGTGAGCGCGCGGGGACGGGTGCCGTCGTTCGCGGGCGGCCGAGGGGTCAGGCCGCGACCGGCGTCTGTTCCGTGGCCGACTTGTCCGCCGCCGTGGAGCGGTTGGCGAACAGCCGGTCGACGCCGAAGGCGCCGGACCCGGTGAAGACCAGCAGGAGGAAGGCCCAGCAGAACATCGCGGCGCCCTCGCCGCTGTTCTCCATCGGCCACAGGCCGTTCGGCTGGTGGACCTTGAAGTAGGCGTAGGCCATCGCGCCCGAGGAGACGAACGCGGCGGCCCGCGTGCCGAGGCCCAGCAGGACGAGCGAGCCGCCGACCAGCTCGATCACGGCCGCGTACCAGTTGGGCCAGGCGCCGGTCTCGACCGTGCCGCCGCTGCCGTCGGCGCCGCCGAGGACGCCGAATAACGAGGAGGCGCCGTGGCAGGCGAAGAGCAGGCCTACGACGATGCGGAACAGGCCGAGTGCGTACGGCTGGGCGCTGTTGAGGCGAGCGGTCATGTGGGGGGTACTCCTTCGGTCGGGCCGGTCCGATGGGCGGACCGGTCGGGGGACGGAACCGAGTGAGTGCCCCAGGTTAGGTGCGCCTAATCGATGCTTGCAAGTTCAACATTTGGCCATTGGTTTGCCTCCGCTTGGCCTTCCGTTTCGGCCGCAGCCGCACGTAGAGACGCTCTCGCCACCGCATCCGCGTCCGAAAGCGTGACCGAATCCACACCTGGGCGGGCCCCCGCGGCGGTCACCCAGTGCACGCCCTCCGTGGGCACCCCGAAGGCCAACCGCCTTGCGTGCGACCTACCTTGACGGTCCATCAGATGATACGGCCGCCGGGTCACGTCGAGTCCACCCGTTTCGTAACCGTCCACGGTGTGCGGCCGGCACTGCCCGGTCTTCAGCAGCCGGGCGAGCAGGTCGTCGGCCGTGCGCCGCAGATCGGGTTCCGGTAGCCGCGCCTCTATGAGAGTCGTCACGCGTACGGCGGACCCCGGCACCTCCGGGGAGTGCGCCAGCCACGCCCCGTCCTCCTCGCGGACCTCCAGCCGCGGGCCGAGCACCTCCACCACGCCAGCCTCCACCAGCGCGGCCAACTCCTCGATACGGCGCCGGGGCGGGCCGATGGACAGGAAGGCGTTGAGCGGGGTGTACCAGCGGTCCAGGTGGTCGCGGCGGGACGTGCCCGCGAGTCCGCCGTGGTCGACGATCAGCCGCAGCTCGTTGCGCAGGTCGCGCAGTACGTCCTGGGCGGCCTTCACCGGACCGGAGACATTGCCCAGGGCGGCCTGGGCGGCGTCCTCGCGCAGGTGGGCGAGCAGCCAGTCGCGCCAGGCCCGGGGATCGGGGAAGGCGCGTCCCGCGTACGGGCGGGACATCCGGTCCCAGGACCAGCGGTCCGCCCGTGCCACCCCGAACTCCTCGAGCACGGCCGCCTCGTGGAGGCTGCCGTGCGCGGCGGCCAGGAAGCGCTCCCTGAACTCCGGTTCCCGCAGCAGGGCTTCGTAGTAGACCGTCTCCACCTCCTTGGCCACCAGCGGCCATATCTCCGCGAGGAAGTCCGGTGACTCACCGGAGTCGGCACGCTTGCGGAAGCCGGCGATCACCTCGTCGGTGAGGACGAACGGGAGGTGGCGGCCGTAGGGGCCCTTCGCGTTGTCGCCCCGGGCCTGGTAGGGGATGCCGCGCCGCGAACCGGCGTACAGGCGCGGCTCGCGGCCGGAGGGCAGGTACCGCAGGCCTCGCCGGCCGGGGACGAAGCGTCCGCCCCGGCCGGTCGTCAACAGGGCGGTGTGGTCGAAGAAGTTGAGGCCCAGACCGCGCAACAGCACCGGTTCGCCGGGGGAGACGGGGGACAGGTCGACGTCGGCCGGGTTGGCGGGCGGTATGTGGCGCAGGCCGTGCTGTTCGGCGTACGCCGCGAGCCGCCGTACGGTCGTGTCCGCGACCACCGGCAGATGACCCTGCGCCAGGACGACGGTGGACAGGCCGGACAAGGTGCGGCCGTCGTCGAGGGTCAGGGTCTGCAGGCCGTCGGGGGCGTCGTCGAGCCGTACGGCCCGCGCCGCGTGCGTCTCCACCTCCACCCCTGGCGGCGCCTCGCGCACCGCCCGCGCGAACACCCACTCCAGGTACCGGCCGTACTGGGCCCGGGTCGGGTACTCGTCCGGCCCGAGCGCGCCGCCCGCCCACTCGTGCAGGCTCGGTCCCGGCCGGACCGGGCCCGAGCAGTCCACGCTGTCGTCGGTGAACAGGGTCACCTGCGAGGCCACGGTGTTCATCAGCAGCTCGGACGACTGCGCGGTCCGCCAGACGCGGCCGGCGCCGGGCGGCGCCGGATCGACGACGTGGACCGTCAGCCGGGCGCCCGGCGGGAGGAGTTCGGGCGCCGAGGCGCAGAGGCGTTCCAGCACGCTGGTCCCGCGCGGTCCGGCGCCGACCAGGGCGACGGAGACGGGCACATGGTCCTCGGTCGGTGCGGGCAAGACGGGGACTCCCGGGCGTGGGGGGCGCGTGGTGGCGACCACTGGAAGCGGACGGTCCGCCTCATCATGCCGTCGGGGACCGGGGGAGCCGAGCCCAGGGTGCACGGACTGTGGGACGCATCACGAGCATCACGGGCCACGGGTGCAGGAACCAGTCGTAAGAGGCTGATTACCGGGCGAGTTCGGACTCCGTGACCGTCTCCAGCCGTGGACTGGCACCCCGCACCTCGCGCGCCTGCTCCAGCCGCAGCCGCGCCGAACGGCCGCGCAGCGTCAGGGTCATGAGCTGGTTGCCGAACCAAGGGCCGCCCTTCTTGCGCCAGCTGACCGGCGGGAGGGGCGAGCGGGCGTGCCAGGCGAAGCGGCGGCCCAGGGCGCGCGCCAGGGAGCTCCAGCCGAACCGGAAGCCGAGCCTTATCGACAGGGGAATGGAGTTGTGGACGGGGGAGCAGGTCAGCTGGAGGACACGCGCGTCGGGTGACCGCGCCCCGGAACGCCACTTCGGCTCGGCCACGTACGCGTGGTGCACGTCCCCGGACAGGACGAGGATCGTGGCCGGCGCCTCGGGCCCCGAACCGGCCTCGGCGATCAGCTCCGCCAGCGCGGCGAAGGACTCCGGGAAGGCCGCCCAGTGCTCCAGGTCGGCCTTGCGCCGCAGGTCCTCCCCGAAGCGGGCCCAGCGGGCGCCCTTCTCGCCCCGGCACAACGCCGCGTTCCACACCTCGGCGTCGTGCACCAGCTGCGGCAGCAGCCAGGGCAGGGAGGTGCCGATGAGGAGGTGGTCGTACGAGCCCGGCGTGTCCAGCGTCTGTTCGCGCAACCACTTCGCCTCGCCGGGGTCGAGCATCGCGCGCCGCTCCTCGTCGAGGACCCGGGCCGCCCGGCTGTCCACCATCAGCAGGCGGACGCGGCCGAAGTCGCGGCGGTAGCTCCAGCGCACCGAGGGGGAGTCGGTGTCGGCCCGGGCGGCGAAGGCGCGCAGCACGTCGGTGCCGTCGGGCGTGTCGCGCACCGCCGCGTACACCGGGTCGGCGGCCAGTTCGTCGGGCGTCATGTTTCCCAGGTGCTGGTGCACCCAGTACGACATCAGGCCGCTCATCAGGCGTTCCTGCCACCAGCCGGTGGCCCGCATGTCCTTCAGCCAGGCGCCGGAGGTGTTCCAGTCGTCGATGACGTCGTGGTCGTCGAAGATCATGCAGCTCGGCACGGTGGACAGCAGCCAGCGCACCTCGGGGTCGAGCCAGGACTCGTAGTAGAGGCGGGTGTACTCCTCGTAGTCCGCGACCTCGTTGCCCGGCGGGTCGCTCAGGTCGCGGCGGGCGGCCAGCCAGCGGCGGGTCGCGTCCGTGGTCTCATCGGCGTAGACCTGGTCGCCCAACAGCAGCAGCACGTCCGGACGTTCGCCCTCGGGTTCGCTCACCATCCGGGCCGCGAGGGTGTCCAGGGCGTCCGGGCCGACCGGGTCCTTCTCGCCGGTCGGGGGCGAGGCCCAGCGGCAGGAGCCGAAGGCGACCCGGACGTCGTCGTCCTCCATGGTGGTGCGGATCACCGAGGGCGGGAACGGGGAGTCGGGCAACGGCCACACGCAGGCGCCGTCGAGGAACACCTCGTACGCCCGGCTCGTGCCCGGCGTCAGGCCGGTCACCGGGACCAGGGCGTAGTGATGCCCCTCGATCTGGAAGGTGGGGGCCTCGCCCCCGCCGCCCTCCGCGCAGCGCACCTCGGCGGTGCACGGACGGCTCGCCTCGACCCAGACGGTCGCGCGCGAGTCGTCGGCATACCTCAGCAGTGGCCCCAGGCGCAGTCCCGCCACGTGATCACCCTCCTCCGTCGCCCCGTACGGTACGGAACGACGGAGGGGAACGGGGAGGTTCCGCAGATCACGGTTTGTCGATCCTTGTGGATCTTTCAGGATCACTCGATCGGCGGCTCGATCAGCGCTCGCTCCGAGGCGCGATCGGCAGCTCGATCAGCAGCCCGACAGGTAGCTGGTGAGCGCGCTCTTCTCGGCCGAGTCGACCGAGAGGCCGTAGTAGTACTTCACCTGGACCCAGGCGCGGACGTAGGTGCAGCGGTAGGAGGTGACCGACGGCATCCAGGTGGCCGGGTCCTGGTCGCTCTTCGCCTGGTTCACGTTGTCCGTGACGGCGATGAGCTGCGGGCGGGTCAGGTCGTTGGCGAAACTCTGGCGCTTGGCGCTGGTCCAGCTGTCGGCGCCGGAGTCCCAGGCCTCGGCCAGCGGCACGAGGTGGTCGATGTCCAGGTCGGAGGCGACGGTCCAGGTGGCGCCGTCGTAGGGGGAGTACCAGCTGCCGCTGGTGGAGGCGCAGGCGGAGTCGGTGACGACGTTCGAGCCGTCGCGCTTGAGGACCGTCTCGCGGGTGTTGCAGGTCCCGCTGATGGTGATCCAGTGGTTGAACAGGTCGCGGCTGTAGCCGGTACGGTCCTCCGTCGCCACGGTGAGCGAGGCGAGGTAGGTGCGGGCGGTGGTGGCGCTGACCGGGGTGGGGAGGGCGGCGGAGGCGGTCGGGCTGTTGAAAAGCGCGACCGAGGCTATGAGTCCGGTGAGCGCCGTGAGTATGCTGACGCGTCGACGCGCGTAGAACTTCGACATGCGAACTCCCAGGGGATGCGGGGGCGTTGGAGTGCGGGCGAGGGAATGCTCGCGACGCCGTGTTGCGGGGGGATGAGCGTTGGGTAAGAAGCTAATGACGTGTGCATGACACGTCTATGCCCGCGACGTGACTTTCCGCCCTGAGGGTCGGTTCATCGGTCACGTACCATGGACGGCGCAGAAGGGGAGTAGCTCTTCGCCGGACCGTCGACATACTGCTCAGCTCGTCTGAGCCGGCGCCCGGAGGCGGATCCTTTTTCAGGATCGGCCAGCGAGACCTTCGGCAAGCAGTGCACGCCCGTGTCGTACGGCACGGGTGACCAATGCGCTGCCGTGCCGAGGTGTCGCAAGAGCGGTCGTCACTCTCGGCGGGGCAGCCCGACCGATTGAGGACCCTTGATCAGCTTCACCGTGACGGCGCTCGTCTTCGGCGTCGTCTTCCTCGCCGAGCTCCCGGACAAGACCGCGCTCGCCGGACTCGTCCTCGGCACCCGCTACCGGGCCTCCTACGTCTTCGCGGGCGTCGCCGCCGCCTTCGCGCTCCATGTCACGCTCGCCGTCGCGGCCGGCAGCGTGCTGACGCTCCTGCCGCAGCAGATCGTGCAGGCGCTGACCGGAGTGCTCTTCCTCGGCGGCGCGGCCGTGCTGCTGATGAAGAAGGACGAGGACGAGGGGGAGGTCCGCAGCCCGGAGGGCCAGTCCTTCTGGAAGGTCTCCGGCGCGGGCTTCATGCTCATCCTCGTCGCGGAGTTCGGTGACCTCACGCAGATCATGACGGCGAACCTCGCGGCCCGTTACGACGATCCGCTCTCCGTCGGCCTCGGTGCGGTGCTCGCGCTGTGGGCGGTGGCCGGACTCGGCATCGTCGGCGGAAAGGCCCTGATGAAGCGGGTTCCGCTGCGGCTGATCACCAAGGTCGCGGCGCTGCTGATGCTCGGGCTCGGGGTGTGGTCCCTGGGCGAGGCCGTGGCCGGCTGAACCCGTCGGTCGAGCTGAACGGTCGGTGAACCATTTCCGAAGACGGTGGCGGGAGCCGGTTCTGTTTTGTACCGTAGAGGAACAAAGTGGCTCCCGCCCGTTTTCCCTGACCGGCGGGCGGGGCCGCCTTGTTCTCCCGGGGCTCACCACACGCCCCCCGCCCCGCGTCCTTGGAGCTGCCGATGACGGCCACCGCCGTGCTCACCGCCCGCGCCCTGCTGCTGGACATGGACGGCACCCTGGTCAATTCCGACGCCGTGGTCGAACGCATCTGGCGGAGCTGGGCCGACGCGCACGGGCTGGACGCGGACGAGGTCATGAAGGTCGTCCACGGCCGCCAGGGGTACGCCTCGATGGCCCTGCTGCTGCCCGGCCGCCCCATGGAGCAGAACCACGCCGACAACGCGCGAATGCTCGCCGCGGAGACCGCCGACATGGACGGCGTGGTCGCGATCCCGGGCGCCGCCGAGTTCCTCGCGTCGCTGCACGGCCTTCCGCACGCCCTGGTCACCTCCGCGGACGTGCCCCTGTCCACCGCGCGCATGGCCGCCGCGGGCCTCGGCCTGCCCGACGTCCGGATCACCGCCGAGTCCGTCGGCGCGAGCAAGCCCGACCCCGAGGGCTTCCTCAAGGGCGCCGCCGAACTGGGCGTCGCCCCGGCCGACTGCCTCGTCTTCGAGGACTCCGGCGCCGGCATCCAGGCCGGCCACGCGGCCGGGATGCGGGTCGTCGGCGTGGGAGCGCGGGCCGGCCACCACGGCCCGGACGCGCTGGTGCGGGACCTGACGGAGGTGCGGGTGGAGGCCGTGGGGGACGGGACGATCAGGGTGTACGTGGGGTGAGGCGGGTCTGGCTTTCCGGGTGCGGCGGGTGCGGCGGGTGCGCCGGGGCGCCGGGTGGAGGCCGGTGGCCGACGGGGCGGTCGGGCTGTGTGTGGGCTGATGCGTGTCTGGCTGTTCGGGGGTGACGGGGTGCACGGGGTGGGGTCCGTGGCGGATGGGCTGGGTGATCACGGTGTACGTGGATTGAGACGGGTCTGGCTTTCCGGGTGCGGCGGGTGCGCCGGGGCGCCGGGTGGAGGCCGGTGGCCGACGGGGCGGTCGGGCTGTGTGTGGGCTGATGCGTGTCTGGCTTTTCGGGGGTGACGGGGTGCACGGGGTGGGGTCCGTGGCGGATGGGCTGGGTGATCACGGTGTACGTGGATTGAGACGGGTCTGGCTTTCCGGGTGCGGCGGGTGCGCCGGGGCGCCGGGTGGAGGCCGGTGGCCGACGGGGCGGTCGGGCTGTGTGTGGGCTGATGCGCGTCTGGCTACCCAAGGGTGACGGGGTGCACGGGGTGGGGTCCGTGGCGGAGGGGCTGGGTGATCACGGTGTACGTGGATTGAGACGGGTCTGGCTTTCCGGGTGCGGCGGGTGCGCCGGGGCGCCGGGTGGAGGCCGGTGGCCGACGGGGCGGTCGGGCTGTGTGTGGGCTGATGCGCGTCTGGCTTCCCAAGGGTGACGGGGTGCACGGGGTGGGGTCCGTGGCGGAGGGGCTGGGTGATCACGGTGTACGTGGGGCGGGTCTCGCTTCCCGCGTGCGGCGGGATGCGCCGGGTGGAGGCCGTGGGGGGCGGGGCGATCAGGGTGTGGACGGCTGAGGCCGTCCCGGTGTCTGGTGCGGCGGGTCCTGCGGCGGGCGACCCTGTCGGGCGGATCGGCTCGCCCCGCCGAGCGCGACCGGGGGATCCGGTGGGTTCCGTAGACCGGCTGGTGAGCTGCGGCCGAAGGGGTCCCGCCGGCCGCAGCCTCAGCGAAGCCGAGCGGTCAAGGCGCCGACGAGGGTGCGGCCGGGCCCCTGTGGGAAGCCTCCGTCGGGCCTCCGCCTCCGCGGCGTGATCCGCCGGCCAGGCCCTACGGTTCCGTCGTCTCCGACTCCAGCTTGGCGCGGGTCTCCTGGTCGTACACGCCGAGGTCGTCCGTGCCGACGCCTCGGGACCACTGGTAGTTGCGCAGCGCGTTCTCGACCTTGTCGGTGAAGTTCCCGTCGATCTCGTCGTTGTAGAGGTACAGCTGGCGCAGGCGCTGCTGGAGCTCGGTGACCTCGGGACCCCGGTCGCCGCGGCGCAGGATCGGGCCGCTGGTGCGCTCGTCGTCGGACCCGGCACCGGAGCCCGCGGCGTCGCTGCTCGTCGGGGACGGGGTCGGCTCGGCCGACCGGGACGGGCTCGGCGAGGCGCTGGACGCGGATGGCGACGGCGACGAGGTGGGCGACGGGCTCTCACTGACGGACGCGGACGGGGAGGCGGACGTCGGCGGCGCGGACGTGGGCCGTGTGGACGGCGACACGGACGCCGCGCTCGTCGAGGCGTCCGGTACGGCCGCCCGTACGTCCTGCGGCGGTGCGCCGTCCCGCGACGGCGTCTCGTACGAGAACAGCCCGCTCGCGATCCCGGCCGCCGCCACGACCGAGGCGACGGCCCCGGCGACGCCGAGCAGCACGGTACGGCGGCGACGGCGGCCCGGCCTCTCGTCACCGTGACCGGGCACGGCGGGCCCCGGGCCGTCGGCGCCCTCGAACAGGTGAAGGTCGGCGGGGCTGGGTGCGGTGCCCGGGGGTGCCAGGGGTGTCGGGAGCGCGGTGGTGGCGTCCACGGCGGGAAGTACGACGGTGGCGTCACCGTCGGGCGACGTGGAGGGCGACGCGGAGGGCCGCGCGGAGGGCCGCGCGGAGGACGATATGGCGGGCTGCCCGGGGGGCGACACGGCGGGGCCGGCCGTCGGGTCCACCGCGGGGTCGACCGCACGCAGCGGCATCGTCGCCTCGGCCGGGGGCACGTCCGGCACGTCCGGCATCTCCGGCGCGCCGGGCGACTGCTCGTCGGACCGCCCGGTCCCGGTCGCGGCCCCCTCCGCCGCCGCCCCGTCGAGCTCGACGTACGGCCGTATCCGCAGCGGATCGAAGTCCTCCGCCGCGGCCGCCTCCGCCGTACGGGCGTCGCGCAGGGCGTCGGACGCCCGCTGGGTGCAGGCGCAGGACGGGGTGTTGTCGGCGCCCCGTGGGGCACCGCATTCCGGGCACAGATGCCCCGTTGACTCGTCCACGTGTTCGCCCCTCCCCTCGCGTCTCCCCCTCGCGAACTCCAGAGATTATCCAGACCTCCTCCACACCGTCGCTCACGAGCCCCCGGAAGAAAGGCTTCCGGACAGGACTCAACAGGCCATAAACGGTCACACCGACCACGATGGAAGTGGGAACGAGACCCGCGGGAGGTCTTCATGGCCGGGGACGCGCACACGACGGCGGAGCAGGCGCGGGACGCACGCGACGAACACGTGCCCGGCAACGTCCTCGTCTCGATCGGCGCCCTGCTCCTCGGGATGCTGCTGGCCGCCCTCGACCAGACGATCGTGTCGACCGCGCTGCCCACGATCGTCAGCGAACTCGGCGGCATGGACCACCTGTCCTGGGTGGTCACCGCCTACCTGCTGGCCTCGACCGCGGCGACCCCGCTGTGGGGCAAGCTCGGCGACCAGTACGGCCGGAAAAGGCTGTTCCAGATCGCGATCGTGATCTTCCTGGTCGGCTCGGGACTGTGCGGCGCGGCGCAGGACATGCCTCAGCTCATCGGGTTCCGCGCGCTCCAGGGACTCGGCGGCGGCGGGCTGATGGTGCTGTCGATGGCGATCGTCGGCGACCTCGTCTCGCCCCGCGAACGCGGCCGCTACCAGGGGCTGTTCGGCGCCGTCTTCGGGGCCACCAGCGTGCTGGGCCCACTGCTCGGCGGGCTGTTCACCGAGCACCTGAGCTGGCGCTGGGTGTTCTACATCAACCTGCCGATCGGGGTCGTCGCGCTCGTCGTGATCGCGACGGTGCTGCACATCCCGCGCAAGTCCACCCGGCATGTCATCGACTACCTCGGGACGTTCCTCATCGCGTCCGTCGCCACCTGCCTGGTGCTGGTGGCGTCCCTGGGCGGTACGACGTGGGGCTGGGGCTCGCCGCAGGTCGTGGGACTCGCGGCCCTGGGCGTCGTACTCGCCGTCGCGTTCGTGGCCGCCGAGCGGCGGGCCGCCGAACCCGTCCTGCCCCTGCAGCTCTTCCGCATCCGCACCTTCACCCTCGCCGCGGTCATCAGCTTCATCGTCGGCTTCGCGATGTTCGGCGCGATGACCTACCTGCCGACGTTCCTTCAGGTCGTCCAGGGCGTCAGCCCGACCATGTCCGGCGTGCACATGCTGCCGATGGTGCTCGGACTGCTGCTGTCGTCGACGCTCTCCGGGCAGATCGTCAGCCGCACCGGCCGCTGGAAGGTGTTCCCGGTCGCCGGCACCGGCATCACCGCCCTCGGTCTGCTCCTGCTCCACCAACTGGACGAGAACAGCTCGACGGGCGAGATGAGCGGCTTCTTCTTCGTCTTCGGACTGGGCCTCGGCCTGGTCATGCAGGTCCTGGTCCTGATCGTGCAGAACGCCGTCTCGTACGAGAACCTCGGCGTCGCCACCTCCGGCGCGACCTTCTTCCGCTCCATCGGGGCCTCCTTCGGCGTCGCCATCTTCGGCACGGTCTTCGCGAGCCGCCTCGGCGACAAGCTCAGCGACGCCTTCGCCGGCACCCAACTGCCGTCCGGCGTCTCCGTGGGCACGCTGGAGGCCGACCCGCGCGGCATCGCCGCCCTGCCTGCCGACCTGCGCCCGTCGGCCCTGCACGCGTACGCCTCGGCCATCACCGACGTCTTCCTGTACGCCGCGCCCGTCGCCCTCGTCGGTTTCGTACTGGCCTGGTTCCTCAAGGAGGACCGGCTGCGCGGCTCGGTCACGGCGCCGGACGTCACGGAGACGCTCGCCAGCAACCCGGTGGAGCGGTCGTCCTGCGACGAGGTCTGCCGGGCGCTGTCCGTGCTCGCCACCCGGGAGGGCCGGCGCGAGATCTACCGGGACATCACCGCGAAGGCGGGCTACGACCTGCTCCCCGCGGCGAGCTGGCTGCTGCTGCGGATCAGGAAGTACGGCAGCCAGGAACCGGGGCTGCTCGCCGAGCGCACCACCGTCCCGCTGACCGTCGTCATCGAGGCCTCCCGTCAGGTCGAGGAGCGCCGCCTCGCCCTTCGCCGCGGCCTCGACCTCGTCCTGACCGCCGAGGGCCACGAGGTCGCCGAACGGCTCGCCCAGACCCGCGAGGAGTCCCTCGGCGAGCTCCTCGGCGACTGGTGGGGCCCGGACCGGCCGACCGACCTGATCCAGCTGGTCAAGGAGCTGAACGGCGAACTGTGCGGCTCGGAGGCGGAACGCCCGCACGACGGACGCCCGGTGACCCGGCTCGGCTGAGGTGCTCGCGGAACCGGTGCGCGAAGACCCGGGTGTCCTCGTCATGGCGCCCGTTCTCGGAAGCGCGCCTAGGCCGCCCGCAACCGGATGTGGGTCACCTCCGGCGAGTCGAGAACCTGCGTCTTGCGCCACTCGACGTGCTGGTCGCCGAGCCCGTCGAAGAGCCGCCGTCCCCCGCAGGCGAGCACCGGGACCACGTGGAGCATCAGCTCGTCCAGCCATCCGGCCCGGATGAACTGCTGCACCAGGTCCGCCCCGCCGGCCAGCGAGACGTCCTTGTCCCCGGCCGCCTTCCGGGCGAGGGCGAGGGCGTGGCCGGGGCCCTCGGTGACGAAGTGGAAGGTGGTGCCGCCCTGCTTCACGAGGGACTCGCGCGCGTGGTGGGTGACGACGTGGACCGGCATGTGGAAGGGCGGGTCGTCGCCCCACGGAAGCTCCCCGGTGACGTACATGCCGTGCCCCATGACGACGGCCCCCGGCCGCTCGGTCCACTCCGCGATCAGCTGGTCGTCCGGGCCGGTCTCCCCGCCCTCCATCCCCTGCATCCTCCGGAACGTCCGCAGGCCGTACACCCATTGGTGCAGCCGCTCGCCGCCGATGCCCAGCGGGTGCTCACGACCCGGGTCGGGGCCGGCGACGTACCCGTCGAGCGACATGGCCAGCCGTGCGATGACCTCACCCATGACAATCTCCTCAGTCGGTGACGTGCTCTCCACCCGTGCGTCGATCGGGCCTGTGCCGAATCGACACACCGTCGCCATGAATGCGCAGACAGTTTGGGTGGCGCCGCTCGGGCTACCCGGTCGGGGAAACCGGCCCGTACGGAGAGCCGGTTGGGTCGAGAACCCGGAAGGCACTCATGTCCACAGGCTTGATCATCGCTCTGATCGTGATCGTGGCGGCCATCGTGATCGTCGCGGCCGTCCTGATGCTGCGGGCCCGGCGAGGGCCCGGTGGCCAGAACCTGAAGCGGCGCTTCGGGCCCGAGTACGACCGGGCGGTCGCCCGGCACGACGGGGACGCCAAGGCGGCCGAACTGGAACTGGCCGAACGCGTGGAGCGGCACGGATCGCTGCGCGAGCGGGCCCTGGAGCCCGCGCAGCGCGAGCAGTACGAAGCCCGCTGGACGGCCGCGCAGGAGCGGTTCGTCGACTCGCCGCGGGAGGCCGTGGCCGAGGCGGACCGGCTGCTCGCCGAGCTGGCCGGCGCCCGGGGCTTCCCGGACGCCGCGCAGTACGACGAACAGCTCGACGCGCTGTCCGTGCACCACGCACACCACGTGCACGGCTACCGGCGCGTCCACCGCGTCGCCGCCGCGGGCGGCAGCGGGGCGCACGACGGCGACGGCCGGTCCGGCACCGAGGAGATGCGCGAGGCCATGGTCGAGGCACGGGCCCTGTTCGAGGACCTGGTGCGCCCGGCCCGGCACCGGGAGGAGTCCCGGAAGTCCGTCGAAAGGTCCGACGGCGCCACGGCGCACGGTCGCGGTGACGGTCGTGCCCACCAGCCGTGGGGATTCACCAGGCGCCACCACGCGAAGGGGAGTTGAGCGAACATGACGGATACGACGAGTGGGCTGGGCGCCGAGGGCGCCCCGCGCGACGGGAAGCCGAGGGGGCGGGCGACGGTTCCGCCGGCGACCCCGGGCCGTGACCCGGTGACGGGCGACAAGGTTCCGGGCAACGTGCCGACGGACACGACCGCCGGACGGGTCCGTGAGACGGGCCGGGGCGGCGGCGCGACCACCGGCACGTCCGGTGGGTTCGGCGGCGAGACCGCCACGGGCCGCGACAGTGCCCCGGCACCGGCGGGCACGCCGGGCAGCCACGGTCCCTCCGGCACCTCGGGGGACGCGGCGCCCCTGGTCACCGGTTCCGAGCAGAGCCGCGGCGGCCACGGCTCCGAACGCGGTGGCGGCGCCCACGACGGCACCCACGGCTCGGGTCTGCTGCCGCACGACGAGAGCGACAAGCTCGCCCAGCGGTTGCAGCACGCGGTCGCCGGCTTCGTGGACGGGCCGAAGACCGCGGTCGAGGAGGCCGACCACGTCCTGGAGGAGGCCGCCGCCCGCTTCACCGACGCGGTGACGCAGCGACGCCGTACCCTGCGCAACTCCTGGCAGGCCACGGACAGCGGCACCGAGGGCAAGCCGGCGACGTCCACCGACACCGAGCAACTCCGTCTGGCGCTGCGGGACTACCGCGAACTGGCGGAGCGGCTGCTGCGTATCTGAGGCCTAGGCCTGAGCCGCCCGGCGTTCCCGCCACTGCCGTACGACGTCCTCGACGTCGTACGGCTTCATACCCAGCGGGGGGCCGGGCGGCGGCTTGAACATCATGTCGCGGATCTTGACGTTGACCTCGGTGAGGAGCTTGCGGACGATCCGCTCCGAGGGCGCCGCGTACGCCGCCGCGAGCGCGTCCTCGGCCTCCTTGCGCAGCGCGAGCGTCGGCGGCAGCACGGCCAGGCCCTCGCGGGCCATCTTCCGTTTGATCCACCACAGTTCGTCGTACGACGTGTCGGTGACCTCGGGCAACGGCTTGCCCAATCCGGGGAGTCCGGCGAACTCGCCGCGTCCCTCGGCATCGCGGATCTGCTTGTCCACCCAGGACTCGAACGGAACTCCGGGTGGCTTTCGCTCGGTCATGAGTCCATTGTGCCGGACGGCCCCGGGCCGGGCGATCTATCATGCGGCGGCTGTGTAAGGACACTTCAGGAGGAGCGCACGTGCTCGAACTCACCATGGCCGCCGTATCCGCGGCGGAGGAGGGTGCCACGGCCGGCATGCTCATGGCCGACTCGCCCAGCGAGCCTGGGGCCGTGCTGCGGGTGGGCCGGGACAAGGCCGTGTGCCGTCTCGCGACGCCCGACGACTGGCTGTTCGTCTCCCGGGTCCACCTGGAGTTCCTCTGCGGCCCGGACGGCACCTGGCACCTGACCTGGCTGCAGGGATCCCAGCCCGACCCGTCCTCCGAGGTCCGCCTCACCGTCGGCGAGTACGTGCAGCCGCTCACCTACGGTGGGACCGTGCCGCTGCCCAGGGGCGGCAGCGGCGAGATCATCGTCCAGGACCGCACCGCCCCGCGCAGCGTCAACGTCGGCTTCTACCACGAGGTGTGAGAGGCAGGGGCTACGCGAGGACCCGCACCAGCGCGAAGCCGTCGTAGCCCTTGCCGCCCACCGTCTGGATCGCCGTACCGCTCAGCCGCGGGTGCTTGCCGATCAGTTCGATGGCGGTGCGGGTGCCCTGGACGTCGGGGGCGATGCTGTCGGCGTCGGCGACCCGGCCGTCCCGCACCACGTTGTCGACGACGATCAGGCTGCCGACGCTGGTCAGCCTGAGCGCCCACTCCACGTAGTGCGGGTTGTTGGCCTTGTCGGCGTCGATGAAGACCAGGTCGAAGGGGGCCGGGTTCTCGTCGGCCAGCTTGGGCAGCGACTCCAGGGCCGCGCCCACCCGCACCTCGACCAGCTTGTCCAGGCCCGCGCGGGCGATGTTGCGGGTGGCGACCTCGGCGTGCCGGGGGTTGTACTCCAGGGAGATGAGGCGGCCGTCGGCGGGCAGCGCGCGGGCCAGCCAGATGGTGCTGTAGCCGCCGAGGGTGCCGATCTCCAGGATGGTGCGGGCGCCCTGGATCTCGGCGAGGAGCTGGAGGAGCTTGCCCTGGGGTGCCGTGACGTTGACGGGCGGCAGCTCGGCGGCCTCGCTGTCGCGCAGGGCCGCCTGAAGTGCCTCGTCGTCCCGCGCGAGATGGGTGGTGAAGTAGTCGTCGACATCGTCCCAGCGCTGCGACTCGCTCATGCACCTGTGCCTTTCGTATGGCTAGTTAGAACTGCTAACTAGATGTGCTAACGAATATAGTCGCGCGCCGGTTCGCTGTCAGGGACTTTCCGCGGCGGGTTTCAGCCGATCGGCCCAGGCGGCCTGGCGTCGCTCGACCGAGGGTGCCGAGCCCGGCAGTGGCCGGCCGGCCGACTCCGCCATGAACCACACCGCCACGCCGCCGATCACGGCCGCGGCCATCATGTAGTACGCGGGCATCATCATGTTCCCGGTCGCGCCGATCAGCGCCGTCACCACCAGCGGGGTCGTACCGCCGAACAGCGAGACCGACACGTTGAAGCCGATGGACAGGGAGCCGTAGCGGACCTTCGTCGGGAACAGCGCCGGCAGCGCGGAGGGCATCGCCGCCGTGAAGCAGACCAGCAGCAGGCCGAGCGCACCCATGCCGAGCGCGACCGCGAGCAGGCTGCCCTGGCGGATCAGCAGCAGGGCCGGGACGGACAGCAGCAGGAAGCCCGCGCAGCCCGCGGCGATGACGGGGCGGCGGCCGATCCGGTCGGTCAGGGCGCCGGCGAAGGGCTGGACGACCATCATCAGGGCCATCACGCCGAGGACGACGAGCAGGCCGTGCGTCTCGTCGTACCTGAGCTCACTGGTCAGGTAGCTCGGCATGTACGACAGCAGCATGTAGTCGGTGACGTTGAAGACCAGCACGAGGCCGACGCAGAGCAGCAGGGCCCGCCACTGGCCGGTGATCATCTCGCGCAGCGGCACCTTCGGCCGGTCCGCCTCGGCCTTCGCGACCTCGGCCGCGAACGCCGGGGTCTCCTCCAGGCGCATCCGCAGGTACAGGCCGATGACGCCCATCGGGCCCGCGATCAGGAAGGGGATCCGCCAGCCCCAGCTCAGCAGGTCGTCGGTGGACAGCAGGGCGGTCATCAGCGTGACCAGGCCCGCGCCGCCGACGTAACCGGCGAGCGTGCCGAACTCCAGCCAGCTGCCGAGGAAGCCGCGCCGCTTGTCGGGGGCGTACTCGGCGATGAAGGTGGAGGCGCCCGCGTACTCGCCGCCGGTGGAGAAGCCCTGCACCAGGCGGGCGGCCAGCAGGAGCAGCGGAGCACCGACGCCGATCGTGGCGTACGAGGGGATCAGGCCGATGGCGAAGGTGCCCGCGGCCATCATGATCATGGTGACGGCGAGGACCTTCTGCCGTCCGACACGGTCACCGAGCGGTCCGAAGACCATGCCGCCGAGCGGGCGGACCAGGAAGGCCGCGGCGAAGGCGCCGAACGTGGACAGCAGCTGGGCGGTGGCGTTGCCGGACGGGAAGAAGACCTTGCCCAGCGTGACCGCTATGTAGCTGTAGACGCCGAAGTCGAACCATTCCATCGCGTTGCCCAGCGCAGCGGCCTTCACGGCGCGCTTCACGAGGGCCGGGTCGGTGACGGTGGCGTTCTTCGGAGTGGGGACGGGGGACGGGGGAGGGGCGACTGTGGCAGTCGTCAAAACCACGCTCACCTGCTTTCGACGGGGACGGGGACAGTCCTGCGCGACGGCGCCGGCGAGCAGGCAGAAAATCGACCATAGGGGTACTTGTCCCGTTCACGTGCTGTACACAGGTGCCTGCATAGGGCACGTAAATGCGGTGTACGCAGGCTCGTGTCCCGGCCCCGGAGCGCATCTGCCGGTACCCCGTTGTGATCCTTCTCGCGTCCTGCGCAGGCAACCGCATCTCCGGCGCACTATCGTCATCCGGACAAAAGGGGAGCGGACGTCAGGTGAAGGAGGGGTTGCCCGCGTCTCTCTCCGGGGGAGGTGCGAGCCCTCAACAGGGTTCGCTGAGCGATCCCACGCGGTGGACGCGTGGGACGGACGGGGCGGAGGCTGACGCGGCGTGGCAAATGCGGAGCACGGCGGGCGACCGGCGGAAGCGTTCGGACCGGCAGCAGGCGGCACGGCCACGGCTGCCCGGGCCCGCCTGCGCGCGGCCCGCCTCGGCCTGTGGCTGCTCGCCGCCGTCCTCGCCGTACGACAGGTGGCCGTCGTCCTCGGTACGCCCCGCGGGGACCGCCTGACGGACCTGGAGACCTGGGTCGGCCCGAACGGCGTCCTGCACGTGAAGGGCTCGCTGTACGACTCGACGCGCTTCACCGGTACCCCTTTCGGTGGACTCGTCATGAAGCCGTTCACGAGAGCCGCCGAGCAGGCCCTCGGCTGGGGCTGGACCTTCGGCACGCTGCTGCTGGTCGTCGCGCTCGGCCTGGTCGCCGCCCGCGCCCTGCCCCAGCCCGTCAGCCGCCGCACCTCCCTGCTCGCCGCGCCGGTCGCGATCAGCCTGCTCATGCTGTCGCTGCCGGTGCGCAACACGCTCTGGCTCGGCCAGACCAGCATCATCCCGGTCCTGCTCGTGCTGCTCGGCTGCTTCGCCGTACGCGGCCAGCGCGCCAGCGGCCTGCTCATCGGCTTCGCCGCCGCCCTGCAGCCCACGGTCCTGCTCTTCGCCCCGCTGCTGTGGTTCACCGGCCGCCGCGGGGCCGCCCTGTCCACCGGCCTCACGTTCGCCGGATGTACGGCGCTCGCCTGGGCGGCGATGTCGCACGACTCGTACACCTACTGGGTGCACCACATGGCCGGCGTGGGCCTAGGCGGCGAGGCCGACGCCCTCGCCAACCAGTCCCTGCACGGGTTCCTGCTCCGCCTGGGCCTGTCCGGCCCCCTGGAGATCACCCTCTTCCTGCTGCTGGGCGCCGCGGTCGCCACCCTCGGCCTGAGCCGCGCCGTGCGCTACGCCCGCGACGGACAGCTCCTGCTCGCCGTCGCGATCACCGGCTGCGCAGCGATCGCCGTCTCGCCGACCACCTGGCAGCACCAGCTGCTGTGGGTGCTGCTCGCGGTCGTCGGGCGGGTCGGCAAGCGGGCCTCCGACCGGTACGTGTGGCCGGTCGCCGTCGTCCTGGTGATGACGCTGCCCGCGAAGATGATGCTGCCGAACATGTCGGCGCTGTACGCCCTGCGCGACAACGCGGTGCTGCTCGCGGCCGTCGCGGCGGCCACCGTCGTCCCGTTCCTGTCCCGCACCTCGCCGTACTTCCGGGCGCCGACCCCGACGCGTTACGCCGCACCCGTCCCCGCACGCTTCGGGCACGTTCCGCTCCTGCCCTTCCTGCGCCGGGTCCTCAGCCGCCCCAACCTCCTGCTGGAGCTGCTGCTCATCCGGGTCACCTACGCCGCCTACCAGCGGGTCCGCCTCGCGGCGACCGGCGGTTCCAACTCGGCCGGCCGGGCCAGGGCCGAGGAGCACGGCCACCAGATCCACGACCTGGAGCGCTGGCTCCACATCGACATCGAGCACTGGGCCAACCACGCGGTCGTCAAGGTCGGCTGGATGCGTGACTTCTTCGACTTCTATTACGCGTCGTTCCACTTCGTCGTCCCGCTGACCGTCCTCGGCGTCCTGTACTGGCGCCGCCCCGTCGACTACCGCTGGGCGCGCTCCTCCCTCGGCTTCGCCACCCTGCTCGCCCTCGTCGGCTTCTGGCTCTACCCGCTCGCCCCGCCGCGTCTGATGCCGAACCTCGGCATCATCGACACCGTGCACGGCGTCCAGGACTTCTCCAAGCCGGACTACGGCACCCTGACCGCCCTCACCAACCAGTACGCGGCGATGCCCTCCCTCCACTTCGGCTGGTCCCTGTGGTGCGGGCTCGTCATCGCGATCATCGCGCCGAGATGGTGGATGAAGGCCCTGGGCCTGCTGCACCCGCTCTTCACGGTCACGGCGATCGTGGTGACCGGCAACCACTGGGTGCTGGACGCGGCGGGTGGTGCGGCGGTCGTGGGGGCGGGGTTCGGCCTGACGTACCTGTTCCAGGGGCCGCGGGCACGGTTGACGACGACCGTCGCCACCGACGGCGAAGAGGTCCGGGCCAAGGACGTGAAGGGCGTGAAGGGCGTGAAGGACCACGCTTCGAGCTGAACCGGTGTGATGTGGTCGGGGACCGTGGGCGCACGGTCGGACGGGCCGACGGCGCCGGGAAGCCGTCGGCCCGAGTGCCGGCCGGTCAGTCGGTGCTGACCTGGAGTTCCTTGACGCCGTTGATCCACGCGGAGCGCAGCCGCCGCGGGTCGCCGGTCTGCCTGAGGCCGGGCATGGCGTCGGCGATCGCGTGGAAGATGAGATCGATCTCCAGGACGGCCAGGGACTTGCCGAGGCAGTAGTGCGGGCCGCCGCCGCCGAAGCCGAGGTGGGGGTTGGGGTCGCGGGTGATGTCGAAGGTGTCCGGGTTCTCGAACACCTCGGGGTCGTGGTTGGCGGAGGCGTAGAAGAGGCCGACCCGGTCACCCTTCTTGATCTGCTTGCCGCCCAGTTCGATGTCCTGGGTGGCGGTGCGCTGGAAGGAGTTGACGGGCGTGGCCCAGCGGACGATCTCCTCGGCGGCGGTCGCCGGCCGCTCCGCCTTGTACAGCTCCCACTGGTCGGGGTGGGTGAGGAAGGCGTGCATGCCGTGGGTGATGGCGTTGCGCGTGGTCTCGTTGCCCGCGACGGCCAGCATCAGCACGAAGAATCCGAACTCGTCCGAGTTGAGGTTGCCCTGGTCCTCGGCGGACACCAGTGTCGTCACGATGTCCTTGGCCGGGCACTGCTTGCGGTCGGCGGCCATGTTCATCGCGTAGGAGATGAGTTCGGTGGCCGATTCCTGGCCGACCTCCTCGGTGATCGCGTACTCCGGATCGTCGTACGAGATCATCTTGTTGGACCAGTCGAAGATCTTGGCCCGGTCGTCCTGCGGGATGCCGATGAGCTCGGCTATCGCCTGGAGCGGCAGTTCACAGGCGACCTGGGTGACGAAGTCGAAGGAGCCGGAGCGGGCGCGGGCCTCCGAGACGATCGCGTGGGCGCGGGCGCGCAGGGTGTCCTCCAGCGCCCGGATGGCCCGCGGGGTGAACACGCGCTGCACGATCTGGCGGACGCGGGTGTGTTCCGGCGGATCCATGTTGAGCAGGATCAGCCGCTGGGCGTCGATCGCGTCGCGCTCGATGTGCTCGTTGAAGCGGATGATCGCCGTGTTGAGGTACGAGGAGAAGAGTTCCGGGTGCGTCGAGACGTACTTGACGTCCGCGTGCCTGGTGACGGCCCAGTACCCGTCGTCCTGGAAGCCGGCGAGGTTCGAGGTCTGCGGGATCCAGCGGACCGGCTCCGCCTGGCGCAGCCCGGCGAACTCCGGCAGCGGGACGCGGTGTTGCAGAAGATCGGGGTCGGTGAAGTCGAACCCGTCGGGGAAAGCTGGACAGGGCATGGGCGACTCCAGCTGAGGGTCTGGGCCGTGGTGTTGCCTGACGGTCCATCAGGAATGAGGTCGCCGTGAAGGTAGTAACGGGTTCTAGAAGTAGCAAGGGGTGCGGCGCCTCGAATTGACTGCACGCCCCTTGCGGTGGCGGGCGACCGGTCAGCAGACTGCAGGTGGAACTAGAACACGTACTAGTTCCGCGTGGCGGGCCGGGCCGGGACGCCCCCGCGCCGCGCGGGTACCGGAGGAGAGGAACTCCCCATGGCCGCGGAACCCGTGATCGTCGAGGCCGTACGCACCCCCATCGGCAGGCGCGGCGGCGCGCTCGCCAACCTGCATCCCGCCTATCTCCTGGGCGAGACCTACCGTGAACTCCTCGGCCGCACCGGCATCCCCGCCGACTGCGTCGAACAGATCGTCGGCGGCACGGTCACCCACGCCGGCGAACAGTCCATGAACCCCGCGCGCACGGCCTGGCTGACGGTCGGGCTGCCGTACGAGACGGCGGCGACGACGGTCGACGCACAGTGCGGATCCTCCCAGCAGGCCTCGCACATGGTGGCCAACATGATCTCCGCGGGCGTGATCGACGTGGGCATCAGCTGTGGCGTCGAGTCGATGTCACGGGTCCCGCTGGGATCCGGGTCGAAGCACGGGCCGGGGAAGCCGTTCCCCGACGAGTGGAACGTGGATCTGCCCAATCAGTTCGAGGCGGCGGAGCGGATCGCGCGACACCGGGGCCTGACCCGGGAGAACGTCGACTCGCTGGGACTGATCTCGCAGGAACGTGCCGCGGTGGCCTGGGCGGAGGAACGGTTCAAGCGCGAGACGTTCGCCGTGCAGGTGCCGACGACGGAGGAGGAGCAGCGGGCCGGGCAGGGCATGTGGCGGCTGGTCGACCGTGACGAGGGGCTGCGCGACACGTCCATGGAGGCGCTGGCCCGGCTGAAGCCGATCATGCCGACGGCCGTCCACACGGCGGGCAACTCGTCCCAGATCAGCGACGGTTCGGCGGCGATCATGTGGGCGTCCAAGCGGATGGCCCGCGCGCTGAAGCTGCGCCCCCGGGCGCGGATCGTCGCGCAGGCACTGGTGGGCGCCGACCCGCACTTCCACCTGGACGGGCCGATCGACGCGACGCGGGCGGTGCTGGGAAAGGCCGGCATGTCGATGAAGGACATCGACGTCGTCGAGATCAACGAGGCGTTCGCGTCCGTGGTGCTGAGCTGGGCGCAGGTCTTCGAGCAGGACCTGGCAAAGGTCAACGTCAACGGCGGCGCGATCGCGCTCGGGCATCCCGTCGGGGCGACGGGGGCCCGGCTCATCACGACCGCGCTGCACGAACTGGAGCGCGTGGACAAGGAGTTCGCCCTGGTGACGATGTGCGCCGGGGGCGGGCTGGCCACCGGGACGATCGTCCAGCGGCTGTAGTCGCTGCCCGCAGGTCTCTCAGGACGACGCTCCATAGCGGGTGACGATCATGGCGGCGCGGTCGTGCAGGGAGGCACGCAGCTCCTGCGGGGCCAGGACCTCCGCGTACGGGGCGTGCTGCCACAGCGCCCATTCGGCGTGTCGCGCGTCCTGGAAGATCACGTGCAGTCGCAGCCGGCCGTCCGCGTCGGATTCCTCGGCGTGGACGGCCAGCGCGGTGCCCACCAGATGGTCCCGCCGCCCCGGGTCCACCCGTACCAGCACGGCGACCTGGTCGCCTCCGGTGCGGAACCGCGCGTTGCGTTCCTGCCAGGCCCGGTCCAGGTCGACCGAGCCCGGCCGCTGCGCGGGTTCGTCGAGCGCCTCGGCGGCCAGCACCCGCGACAGCCGGTACGTGCGGTCCGCGCCGCCCCTCTTGGCCAGCAGATAGCCCTGCTCGCGTACGGTGACCAGGCCGATCGGGTCCACCGTGCGCCACTTCGGGGGCTCGTCCACAGCCTCGTACCGGATGCGCAGCTTGTGTCCGGCGAACACCGCGCGCCGGACCTCGGACACGATGGTGTCGGGCACCTCATCCGCCGACACGCGGCGCGAGAGGAGGTCGGTCTCCGGGTCGATGAGCAACCGCTGCGCCGCGCCGGCGGCGGTGTCCCGAAGGCCTTCCGGCAGTGCGTCGACCAGCTTGAGTATGGCCGAGGCGAGCGCCGAACCGAGGCCGAACACCTGCGCGCCGCGCCGGGATCCGACGACCAGCAGAGCGAGCGCCTCGTCGTGGTTCAGTCCGGTGAGCGCCGTCTGGAAATCGGGCAACAACGCGAAACCGCCGTGCCGGCCGCGCTCGGCGTAGACCGGTACACCGGCCGCGGACAGTGCCTCTATGTCGCGCAGCACCGTGCGGGTGGACACCTCCAGCTCACTGGCCAGCGTGTCCGCGGTCATCCGACCGCGCTGGCGCAGGAGGAGCACCAGGGAAACCAACCGGTCGGCGCGCACCTGAAAAATCTAGCAAAAATACATGACCAAGGGTGTCATGTTTTGTTGGGAGGCTCCTTCACACGACGTCAAAAGCTTGGCGCTGCCGAATCGAATGGAGCTACTGCTGCAATGGAACGCAATGCGGTCAACCCGGTGTCGTGGTCGGTGGAGATGGGCTTCAACCAGGGCGAGGTCGTCTCCGGGCACTCGCGCACCCTGTACATCTCGGGCCAGACCGCGATGAGCAGCGAGGGCAAGCCCGAGCACGACGGTGACATGGCGGCGCAGCTGGCGCTGAGCATCGACAACATCGAGGCCGTGCTCGCCGAGGCCGGCATGTCCCTCTCGAACCTCGTCCGGCTCAACGTCTACACGACCGACGTCGACCTGCTCTTCCAGCACTACGGCGTACTGGCGGGACGGCTGGGAGCCGCCCGGGTCGCGCCGACCACCACGATGCTCGGGGTGACGCGCCTGGCGATCCCCGGCCAGCTGGTCGAGCTCGAGGGCACCGCCGTCGCGTGAGGTGATCTCGTCTCGCCCGCTGCTCGTGCCCGTCGAACGGGCACGAGCAGCGGGCTCACGCCGTGCCCTGATCGCCGCGGACGGCACGGCGGAGCTTCGGGAGACGCTCGTGCAGGACGCGTTCCCCGCCGTGCTGTGTGGGGCGGTAGTAGTCCTTCCCCACGAGGTCGTCCGGCGGGTACTGCTGCTCCAGGACTCCGTCGGAGGAGGCGTGGGGGTACTGGTAGCCGATCGCGTTGCCCAACTCCCTGGCGCCCGTGTAGCGGCCGTACCGCAGGTGAGCGGGGATCTCGCCGACGGCGCCCGCTCGGACGTCGGCCATCGCCTCGTCGATCCCGACGATCACCGTGTTCGACTTCGGCGCCATGGCCAGATGCACGGTGGCCTGCGCCAGGGCGAGGCGGGCCTCGGGCATGCCGATCAGCTGGACCGTCTGCGCCGCCGCGACCGCGGCCTGAAGTGCCGTCGGGTCCGCCAGCCCGACGTCCTCACTGGCGTGCACCACCAGCCGCCGCGCGACGAACCGCGGGTCCTCCCCGGCCACGAGCATGCGGGCCAGGTAGTGCAGCGCGGCGTCGGGGTCGGAGCCGCGGATCGACTTGATGAACGCGCTGATGACGTCGTAGTGCTGGTCGCCCTGCCGGTCGTAGCGCACGGTGGTCTCGGCGACGGCCCGCTCCACGGCCGGCACGTCGATCACCGTGCCCCCGGTGTCGCTCACCCCGTCGGCACTCGCCTCCAGCGCGGTCAGCGCGCTCCGGGCGTCGCCGGCCGCGAGACGTACCAGCGCGTCCTCGGCCTCCGGGGACAGTGAGATGGAACCGTCGAGGCCGCGCTCGTCCTTCACCGCCCGCCGCAGCAGCTCGCGGACCTCGTCCTCGTCCAGCGACTGGAGCTGCAGTACCAACAGCCGTGAGAGCAGCGGCGACACCACCGAGAACGACGGGTTCTCCGTGGTGGCGGCGACAAGCAGCACCAGCCGGTCCTCGACAGCCCCGAGCAGGGCGTCCTGCTGGGTCTTGGAGAAGCGGTGCACCTCGTCGATGAACAGCACCGTCTGCCGGTTCTGGCGGTCACGGCGACGGCGCGCGTCGCTCATCACCTCGCGCAGTTCCTTGACTCCGCTGGACAGCGCCGAGAGGGCGACGAAGTGCCGGGTGGCGACGGTGGCGAGCAGGCGCGCGATCGTGGTCTTCCCGGTGCCGGGCGGGCCGTAGAGCAACACCGACGCCGCCTCCCCGCCCTCCGCCAGCCGCCGCAGCGGCGCGCCGGGACGCAGCAAGTGCGCCTGGCCGACGACCTCGGCGAGGTTGCGCGGCCGCATCCGCACCGCCAGCGGGGCGGTGGCCCGCACGGGCTCGGCGGGCGGGGGGTCGTCGGACGTCGGTAAGTCGAACAGCCCCTCATCCCCGGCAGCCATCACTCCACCCGCCCCTCGGCACAGAGCACGACGTAATTGGACACGCGCGGCGGCCCTCCCTCTGTGGGTTGCTCACTCATACGGTCTCGGCGACTACGCGTACAGCGTTCCCCGGGCGACGACCACGGCCGACCCCGCCACCTGGACCGACTCGATCCGTTCACAAGTCCCCACGGCCCGGGCGCGCATCGTCGAAGGACGGCCGATCTCCACCCCCTGGCGGATCTCGATCCACTCTCCGAAAGGGATCAGACCGTGCCGGGCCAAATGTACCGCGAGCGCACCGGCGGCCGAGCCGGTGGCGGCGTCCTCCACCACGCCGTAGGCGGGCGAGAACATCCGCAGCCTCCACGAAGTGCCCGACCCCGCGAAGCAGTTGGCGGCCATGTCGGGCAGCCTGGCGAGAATCCTCTGGTCCGGTTCCACGTCGGAGAGCGCGGCCACGCTGTCCAGGCCGACGAACACGTGCCGTGGCCCGTTGCGGTAGACCTCGACCGGCAGGGTGCTGCCCGAGGCCACCAGGTCGAGACCGGCGAGCAGCTCGTCCGCACGGTCGTAGGGCTCCCACGTCGGGACGGGTTGCCACATGCCGGCCGCGGCGGCCCGGCCCTCGCCGTCACGCTCGAGTTCGAACGCCACGGTGCCCATGGCGGTCTCCATCCGGAGCTCCTTCGCCGGGTTCGACTCGCCGAGCACGACGGCCGTACCCAGGGTCGGATGTCCGGCGAACGGCAGCTCGTTCACCGGGGTGAAGATGCGGACCCGCACATCACCGTCGTCCTCCGCGGGGAGGACGAAGACGGTCTCCGACAGGTGCATCTCCTGGGCGATCCGCTGCATGCGCCGGGGGGAGAGGCCGGCGGAATCCAGGAAGACCGCGGTCGGGTTTCCCTCCAGTGGGACGTCGGTGAAGACGTCGGCCACCACGTACTCGTACGTACCCATGGGTTCCGTTCTCGAAGTGGGGACATCGGGGTCGGCGGCCCCAGGTCAGTGGGTGTCGAACAGGGCCTGGTACCGGGCGACCGCCTGTTCCGTGGCCGCGCGCTCGGCAGGGGTCGGGTGGAAGGGGTCCACGGCCGGGGGCAGGGCACCGAGTTTGAGCAGCGCGGCCATGAGGAGCAGGCGCGCCTTGGTGGCCGTGAGGTTGTTGCCCGAGATGAACGTCGGATCCGTCCGGTACGCCATGCCTCCGGTGTTGCCGCGGCCCGTGCGGACCACCGGCAGGCCGGCGAAGAGGGCGACACTCAGCGCCGCGTTCCTCGTCGGGTCGGCCATCCCGAACGGCGACATGCCCTCACACACGAAGCCGGCCAGTGGCGCGTTGGCGAGGCTGGCGTTGATCCGAGCGAGGATCTCGACCTCCTCGTCGGCGAGGGGCGGACCGTCGGCGCCGGCACCCGTCGCCGCGTACCGGCTGTACTTGGTGATCGAGACGTGCGGCATGGCGGCGGGTACGAGTCCGGCGGCGTCCTTCGTCACGACGTCGACCAAGGACACGCCCGTGTTGAGGGTCCCGGCGACGCCGGCCACCCGGTCGGGGAGCACGGTGAGGCGCAGCTGTGAGCGATGGGTGTGTCTGCGGGCGGGGAGGTAGGTGAGCTGCGGGGGACCGTAGCCACCCAGGTCGGCGACGACTCCCCCGTGCCCGCCGGTGACTTCGTAGCCCCCTGGTCGGGCGTCGACCTTGGTCACGTCCCGGGCCGCGTAGACGAGCTCGTCGACGATCACGCAGGCACCGACGCGGTCCTCGCCCCGTTCGTCCAGGGCGACACCCGACGCGATGAACTTCACGCCGTCCACCACGTTGCGGTCGCCGTCCGCGCTCAGGGACTGGTGGCGGCGCTGAGCCGCGTGTCCGACGAGCGGCACCGTCGTGTCGACCAGCAGTCCGAGCCAGTACAGGGTCTCGTCGACGGTCGGGCTTCCCTCGAGCCATTGGACGCCGGCGTACTCGCCCGCGGCGAGGACGGCCTGGACCTGGTTGGTCGCCTGGGCGAGGTCCGCCAGGCCGGGTTCGCTCTGGAGGTGGTACGGGTAGTAGACGAAGAAGTCCTGCCCGAGGCGCTCGGCATCGGGGCCCGCGGTGTATCCGCCCGACGGAGCGGCACGGAAGAAGTCGAAGTCGGCGATCGACCCCAGCTCGACGGGCGTGCCGTGGTCGGCCAGGCCGAACCGCTCGATCTCCTCGTAGAGGCGGCGGGCGTCGGGGTAGAACGTCTGCCGAGCGGCTCCCGGTGGTGCGAACGGTGCCGTCGAGGTCTCCTCCCAGGCGGATCCGTCCGCCTGCCTGCCCATGTACGGCAGGGGATACAGACCGTCGGCGGGATCGAGTTCGACGACGTACACCGGTGTGGCGTCGTCGAAGGGCTGCTCCTGGTGGAACGTGCCGTCCTTGTCGAGCCAGCCGTCCGGCGGGGCGTACAGGCCGGCCGCGTCTCGTTCGAGCGGGTGCGCGCTGAACGCCTCGACGTACAACGTCACCGGCGCCGCGAGCCGTTGAGGACGCAGCACGTCGAAGTGAGCGGGGCGTGGCGGCAGACCGTGGCGCAGGCGTGCCTTGTTCGACGTGACCAGGTCCGGTGTGTTCAGAACCGTCGCCGTCGGTCCGGCGAACACCGCGATCCGCGGTCGCCGCGCGCCGCGCGGAAGAAGGTCACCCGTCACAGCGGCCGCAGGTGTTCGATCGTGATGGGGTACTCCTCGGCCAGCCGCTGGGCGACCAGCGACCGGTGACAGGCCTCGGGATCGCGCTCGACGCAGAACAGCGCCGCCGTCCCGCCGCTCGGCAGCGCCGACACGATCGGCTCGAGGTCGGCGGGGTCGAGGATCTCGGCGGTGTAGCGGCGCGTGTACTCGGCGGCCAGTTCGCGGCGGGAGCGCTTGCCGACCCCCAGGCGGTCGTCCTCGGCGTACTGGAGGTGACGCAACTCGGTGGTCGGGGCGAGTTCACGGTGGTGCTCGTAGGCGATCCCGGCCTCGGCGAGAGCCGCCTGCAGCCGAAGTGAGTTCGCCCAGGCGTAGTCCGGGCCGCGGACACCGCGGCGCTGACGTACGTCCAACAGCAGCCGCACGTTCGCCTGTCGCAGTCGTTGCAGGTAGGAATCGGCGTCGAAGCCGTAGACACCGATCGTTGCCATCTTGAGCACCGGGGATCTCCTGTTCGAGCTGCTACTCGTGCCGACCCGACGGGGTGCGCGGCGCGGCGATCAGGGCGGTCGTCTCCATGGGCAGCTCCGCGGTCCCGGCGACGTCCAGGCCGGCCCGGTCCAGCAGCCGCGTGATCCGGTCGAGGGTGCGGTGTTCGCCGCCCGTGGTCACCAGGAGGTGCAGGTCCCACAGCGCCGGCAGCACGGTGGAGTTCTCGTCCTCGACGAAGCGGTCCAGGATCAGCAGTCGCGACGAGGAGCCGGCCATGGCGCGACGGCAGTTCTCGAAGACGCCGACGACGGCTTCGTCGTCCCAGCCGGCCAGCACCCGGCACAGGATGTAGACGTCCCCGCCCGCCGGGACGTCCTCGAACATGTCGCCGCCGACCAGCTCGGCGCGGTCCAGGCCGACGGTGGCGGACAGGTGCTCACGCGCCTTCGGCATCATGTGCTCGCGGTCGAAGAGCGTGCCTCGGGCATCCGGTGTCGCCCCGAGGATCGTGGCGAGAAGGTGCCCGCCCCCTCCGCCCACGTCCACGACCGTCTTGCCGCCGGAGAAGTCGAAGATCTCGGGCACCTGGTGGAAGAACATGCTCGCGGCGTTCATGGTGTGCTGGAACCGCCTGGCGGTGGCCGCGTCCTGGCCGAGATAGTCGTAGAACGACTGGCCGTAGGCGGCTTCGAATCCCGAGCTCTCCGTGCTGATGGCGTGGTGGGCGTGACCCCACGCGGAGTAGAACTCCTCGCCGTACAGCAGGCACATGTCGCGCAGTGACTGAGGGCCGTCGAGCAGAGCCGCGCTCACCCGGGTACAGCGGTACCCGGTGGACTCGGCGCCCTCGAACACGCCCATGGCCACCAGAAGGCGCATCAGGCGGTGAATGCCCTGTTCGTTGGCCCCGGTCGCCTTGGCGAGTTCGGCGTCGGTGTTTCGGCCGGCCTCTATGTGGTCGGGCAGTCCGAGTTTGACCGAGGTGTAGAGCGCCTGTGCCCGCCATCCGCCGGTGATGATGTCGACCACGTCTCGAGTGGCCTGTACGTCGACTGTCATCGGGACCTCACCGCTGCTCGGTGATGTTGAACATCCAGGTGATGCCGAACCTGTCCACGAGCGTGCCGGCCTCGTCGCCCCAGATCTGCTTCTTGAGGGGCATCGCCACGGTGCCGCCGGCGGACAGCCTCTCGAAGTAGTCGCGGAGTTTCGCGTCGTCACCGCCGAGGTAGAGCGCGACGTTGGTGCCCGGGTTGTAGGGAACCCGCTCGGGGACGTCCCACGCCATCACCGTGAAGCCGTCCGAGGTGGTGAGGGTGGCGTGCATGATCCTGTCGGCGTCGGGCGACTCCGGCGAGCCGAAGTCGCCGAACGTGCCCAACTCCAGCTTGCCGCCGAGGACTTCGTTGTAGAACTCCATCGCCTGCCGAGCGTCGCCGTCGAAGGCGAGATACGGGTTGAGCTGAGATCCCACGTGATGCTCCTTGCTGTGCGTGCGAACGACGTGAATTTCCTCGAAAGCGGGAAGGGAATTCCCTACGTGGGGATTCCGCCGCGATTGACCTTCGGCACCTCGATACCCAGCGCCCGCAGCTGCTGGAACGGGTTCATGAACTCGCGGTTCTGCTTGATCTTTCCGTCTTCGAGCAGGAACGAGTGGATGAAGTGGTTCCTGTAATAGCCGGGCGGATAGTCCGGGTAGAGGATCTGCCCCTCTCCGTCACACTCGACCCAGAACCTGTTGGGGTCCTGTGTCTCGAAGATCTCCACGTTCTTCCATTCCCAGTCGGGGAACATGCGCAGCGACCACTCGCCGTGCGCCTTGAGCTTCTCGTGCCCCTGGGAGGTGATCGGTTCGCCGGTGTCGCTGGTCCACAGGCCGGCGCTGCCGTCCTCGGCGAACAGCAGGTAGCGCGTCAAACGGTTCTCGCCCTTGCGGCTCATGTAGTCCGCGACGACGGCACGGTGCCGGGCGCGCAGGTCGCGGTCGGCTTCGAGCCCCTCGGGCCGGGCCTTTTCCGTTTCCATCTCGAATCCCTCAATCCATGATGGGGGGCGTGGTTATTGACGGGGTCTGTGCGGAGGCCTGTTCTCCAGAGCCGTCCGAAATCGACCGGAACCGCGTGTCAGAGCCGGAGCTCGGGGCGGTAGATGTCCAGCCACGTGCTCAGATCGAGCACGCGCTCCATGCCGTTGCGGACGTCGATCGGCATCGAGCCCGAGTCCTGCCGCGTGATGTCCTCCAGCCAGCTGCGGTCGACCAGATCGAAGACCGGGTCGTCGGTCGTGAGCAGTTCCTTGGACTGCTGCAGCAGCGCGCCCGTGTAGTGCGGGTCCAGCGTGGCGGGGTAGGGGGCCTTCACCCGGTTCAGCACCGACTCGGGCAGCAGATCGGCGGTCGCGGCGCGGAGCAGGCTCTTCTCCCTGCCGTCGAAGGTCTTCATCGACCACGGGGTGTTGTAGACGTACTCCACGAGGCGGTGGTCGCAGAAGGGGACCCGTACCTCCAGCCCGACGGCCATGCTGATCCGGTCCTTGCGCTCCAGGAGCATCCGGACGAAGCGCGTCAGGTGCAGGTGGGACATCACCCGCATCCGCATCTCGTGGTCGCTCTCGCCCTCGGCCCGCTCGACCTCGGCGACCGCGTCGGAGTAGCGGTCACCGATGTAGGTGGGCAGGTCGAGGGCGGCGGTGATGTCGGGGTTGAACCGGTCCGACACCTGGGCCCGCGCGCCGCTGACGAAGACAGCCATCCAGGGGAAGGTGTGCGCCGCCTGGACCTCCGGCTGGTGGAACCACCTGTACCCGCCGAAGACCTCGTCGGCGGACTCGCCGGACAGGGCGACCGTGGACTGCTCGCGGATGGCCTGGAACAGCAGGTACAGCGAGGCGTCCATGTCGCCGAGGCTGAGCGGACTGTCCCGCGCGGTGATGACGGCCCGGCGCACTCCCGGGTCGGCGATCGCGGCGTGGTCGAGCACGATGAACTCGTGCTGCGAGCCGACGTGACCGGCCACCTCCTGCGCGTAGGGGGCGTCCGTCGTGGCCCGCAGGTCGTCGGCGACGAAGTCGTCCTCCCGTCCGACGAAGTCCACCGCGAAACTGCGCACCTTCTCGCCGGGCTCGCCGTGCTCCCCGGGCCGGCCGAGCTTGGCGGCGGCCAGTGCGGTGATCGCGCTGGAGTCCAGGCCGCCGGAGAGCAGGGTGCAGCGCGGGACGTCGGAGACCATCTGCCGGCTGACGATGTCCTCGAGCAGTTCGCGCACCGTGGCGACGGTGGTCTTCCGGTCGTCGGTGTGCGGACGGGTGGGAAGCGTCCAGTAGCGGCGCTCGCGCAGGCCGGAGCGGTCGACGGTGACCACGCCGCCCGGGACCACCTCGCGCATCCCGCACCACACCGCGCTCCCCGGCGTCTGGGTGAAGCTGACCAGCTCCCGCAGTCCGGCGAGGTCGACCGCGCGGTCCGCCAGCGGGTTGGCGAGGATCGCCTTCGGCTCGGAGCCGAACAGCACCCCGTCGTCGGTGCTGGAGAAGTAGAGCGGCTTGACGCCCATCCGGTCGCGGATCATCACGAGCTTCTCGGCGCGGGAATCCCAGACGGCGAAGGCGAACATGCCGTTGAGCCGTTCGGCGACCGCCTCCCCCCACTCCAGGTACCCGTGGAGCACCACCTCGGTGTCGCTGCGGGTCAGGAACCGGTGGCCCCGGCGGAGCAACTCGCTCCTGAGCTCGGTGTAGTTGTAGACCTCACCGCTGTAGGTGATCGTCACCGGGCCGTCGTCGGTGGGCACCACCATGGGCTGGGTGCCGCCTTCGACGTCGATGACCGCCAGCCTTCGATGACCGAGGGCCGCGTGCCGGTCGAGCCAGGCGCCCCCGGCGTCCGGTCCCCGGCAGGCCATGGTCTGTGTCATCGCGTCCAGCCGCGCGCGCTGCTGAGTCAGATCCCGGTCGAACGAGACCCAGCCCGTAATTCCACACATCGACTTGCCTTTCTTCCTCTTGAATCGACGGTCCAGGGCACGGTTCAGGGTTGGAGCCGGCTCGTAAGCCAGCCGGAACCGTCACGCTCGTAACGCAGCCTTTGGTGCAGCCGGTCCTCCTGGTCGGCCTGCCAGAACTCGACCGACGCGGGCTCCAGCAGATAGCCCAGCCAGCGGTCCGGGCGAGGCAGCGCCGAGCCGCTCCGGCCCAGGTCCCGGGCCTGCTCCCGCAACGCGTCCTCGTCCAGCAGCGGCGCGCTCTGACGTGACGCCACCGACATCGGGTGGGTGCCGATGGGCCGGGCGGCCCACAGGGCGTCGGACTCGGCGTCGGGCAACGGACGGGTCGGGCCGCTCACGCTCACCTGGCGGCCGGCCTCGCGCCAGTAGAAGACCCCTGATGCCCAGCCCGTCTCTGCCAGGTCCCGGCCCTTGCGGCTGTCGGCGTGGCTGGCGAACACCAGACCCGTGTCGCGAACCGCGAGCACCTGCACGATCCGGTTGGAGGCGTGTCCGCGGGCGTCGGCGGAGGCCAGCGCCACCGCGCCCGGCTCGCGGACGGCGTTCGCGACGGCGCTGTCGAACCAGGCCCGGAGCAGGTCCATCGGTTCGGCGGGCGGGGCGGTGAACTCCTCGGCCACCCGGGGTTGTGGCGAGGCGCTCACGATGACTTCCCGATCGGGTCGAAGGCCAGGCCGCGCTCGACCAGTGGGCCGGAGTGGGCACCTTCGACGATGGCCTCGATGTCGGTCGCCATCCGCTCGGCCGGCGGGTAGCCGATGAGCTCGGTGGCCCGGTTCGGTGGCATCGGCGCCGTCGGGTCGGCTGTGGAATCCCACAGCATCACAGCGCCCCAGCGGTTGGTCTGCCGGTCGGAGATCCAGAACTTCAACCGCAGGCCGTGAATCTCCGCCCACGGATCCACGCCCTCGTCACGCAGGTAGCCGCGCAAGGAGTCGATGGTCTGGTCGGACCCGGACAGGTCCCACCAGGAGATGGTGGCTTTCATACGTTCAGTACCTCCGCGGTCTCCATCAGCGGTACGAGGAGCTCGGCCAGGACACGCTCGCTGTCCTGGGTGAGCACGGATTCGAGGTGGAACTGCACCGAGCCGAAGTGCGGCCCGCGCAGGGCGTGCACCTCGCCCGTGCCGGCGTCGAGGCTGACCTTCACCTCGCCGACGCCCGGACACTCCCACCGCTCGGCTCGGGCACGAGCCACGTAGGAGTTGTAGAAGCCCACCCGCTCCCGTGAGCCGAACAGGTCGATCTCGCGCTGGGTGCCCTGGTTCGGGACCTCCCGGCGCATCAGCTCGAGCCCGAGGTGCCGGCACAGCAGCTGGTGGCTCAGGCACACGGCCAGGAAGGGGGTGCGCCGGGACAGCAACCGCTCGATCGCCGACGTGAGGTGGGCCATCCTGGAGTGGTCGGTCTCCCGCGGGTCGCCGGGTCCGGGGCCCATGACGACGAGATCGTGGTCGTCGAAGCGGTGGGACGCGTCGAAGCCGCTGAGCTCCACGGTCAGCCCGACGGCGCGCAGCTGGTGGGCCAGCATCGAGCTGAAGGTGTCCTCGGCATCGATGATCAGCGCCCGGCGGCCGTCCAGCACCGGATGGGGCTTGGCTCGCGACCCGGCGTCGCTGAGCCAGAAGCGCGCGATCGTCTCGTTGCGCCGGCCCAGAGCCTCCTGGATCAGCGGGTGCTCGTCGAGCCGCTCGTCGGCGCCCAGGGCCGAGAGCAGGCCCGCGGCCTTGGTGCGGGTCTCGGCGACCTCGGTGTCGGGGTCGGAGTGCCGGACCAGGGTCGCGCCGACCCCGACCTCCACGTGGCCGCTGTCGTCGACGTCCGAGGCACGGATGTCGGCGGTACGGATGAGGATCGCCGAGTCCAGGGTGCGCGCGTTGTCGGCGTCGCGGCCGATGAGGGCCGCGATGCCCCCGTAGTACCCGCGGCCGCGCGGCTCGTGGCGGGCTATCACCCGGCAGGCGTTCTCGAGCGGGCTGCCGGTCACGGTGGGGGCGAACATCGTCTCCCTCAGGATGTCCCGGGGATCGAGGTCGCTGCGCCCCTCGATGACGTACTCGGTGTGCGCGAGCCAGGCCATCTCCCGCAGGAACGGTCCCCGCACGCGGCCGCCGCCCTGGCAGACCCGGGCCATCATCTTCAGTTCCTCGTCCAGGACCATGTACAGCTCGTCGGTCTCCTTGCCGTCGGTGAGGAACTCCATGACCTCCGACAGGACCGGCCCCGTGGGCGGGTAGCGGTAGGTGCCGCTGATCGGGGTCATCGCCGCGACGCCGTCGCGCAGGCTGACGTGGCGCTCCGGTGTGGCGCCGACGAAGGTGCGCGTGCCGGTGTGCACGAGGAAGGTCCAGTAGGCGCCGCTCTCGCGGGTGAGCAGCCGGCGGAACAGGCTCAGCGCGCTGCGCGTCGAGTACCCGGTGATGGTGGTGACGAAGGAGCGCTTGATGACGAAGTTCGAGCCCTCACCGGTGCCTATCTCGTTGTCGAGCACCGTGCGGACCGTCTCGGCGTAGGCCTCGTCGTCGGTGTCGAAACGCCCACCGGACAGGGCGATCGGCTCGTCCGGCAGGGATCTCAGCGCCTCGGACGTGGTGATCCGGCCCTGGTCGGTCACCGACATCGCGAGCAGCGGTGAGTCGTCCGCGGCGGCGGCGAAGCCGCGCTCGGTGATCTGCTGGTGGGGCACCAGGACCAGCGTCTCGTGCCGGGCCTCGCCGGGCCGCCCGCCCTGGTCGGCGAGCGGGATGTCGGCGAGCCGGGCCGGGGTGCCGACCTGGCCCAGCAGGATCTCCACGCGGTCCGGGCCCAGGGTCTCCGGGCGGTGCAGCAGGGCGAAGGCACCTGGATTGGGGCCCAGCACGTGCTCGAACAACTGCGTCGAGTTCATCGGAAGACCTCCTCGGTGGTGGTGACCACCGAGCAGCGAGCGGCCGCGTAGTCGAGGGCCAGCCGGTGGTGGCGGGCGGAGAAGTCGCCGACGGCGTCGGCGACCAGGAACGGCTGGATGTCATTGGTGAACGCGTCGAGGGCTGTCGCCAGTACACCGACGTGCGCGTACACCCCGCAGACGATCAGCTGGTCGCGGCCCTGGGCGCGCATCCGCGCCAGCAGGCCCGAGCGGAAGAACGCGCTGTAGCGCCACTTGGTGAGCACCTGGTCCGCCGGCCGGGGTGCGAGTTCCGTGACGATCTGACGGTCGACGGGATCCACCCGCATGCCCGGACCCCAGAAGTCCTTGAGCAGGCCGCGTTCCTCGTCCGTCATGCCACCGGGCTGCGCGGTGTAGAACACCGGGACCCCGAGCGCGGCACAGCGCTCCCGCAACTGCGCGCAGTGGCGCACCAGCGGGTCTCGCACGGCCGGGGGAAACGGCGCGAGGAAGTAGCGCTGCATGTCGTGCACGAGCAGTGCCGCACGGCGTGCGTCGGGTTTCCACTGGGCCGTGCCGATGGGCAGTTCAGCCGCCGTCGGCAGTGGATAGGCTGAGATCGGGGCTATGCCCGGCACGGTTCTCCCTCGGCTCGGTTCGTCGTCTGCGTCTGTGTCTGCCAGGCCGAGACCACCGACACCGCCTGACGAGGGTTGAGTCGCGGGTCGCACAACGTCGTGTACTTCTCACCGATCCGGTCGATGCCGTTCGGGACGTCGGCGCATTCGGTCACCGCGTCAGGGGTGGTCTCCAGATGGATCCCGCCCGGTGTTCCGCCGGCTGTGCGCACGGCGGCCTGGAAGGCCGTGACCTCCCGGACGACCGTCTCCACGACTCGGGTCTTGCGTCCCTCGGCGGTGGTCACGGTGTTGCCGTGCATGGGGTCGACCAGCCAGATCACCGGGTGCCCGGCGGCGCGCACCGCCCGGACCAACGGCGGCAGCAGATCCGTCGTCGCGTCGGCACCCATCCGGGCGATCAGGGTGAGTCGGCCCGGCTCCTTCTCCGGGTCGAGCCGCTCGCACAACCCGAGCAGCTCGGCGACCGTCATCCGCGGCCCGACCTTGCACGCGACCGGGTTCACCACATCCGCCAGCAGCGCGACATGGGCCCCCTCGAGCCGGCGGGTTCGCTCGCCGATCCACGGCCAGTGCGTGGAGGTGAGCGCGAGGCGGCCCTCCCGGTCCCGGCGCAGCATCGGGATCTCGTAATCGAGCAGCAGAGCCTCATGGCTCGTCCACACGGCCGGGTCGAGGCGCGCCCGCGGCGTCGGGCAGAGGTTGGCCATCAGCTGGCTCGCCGCCCGGTAACCCGCCAGCAGGCGCCGGGGATCGGGCCGTCGGGCTTCCGGGTCCGGCTCCGGGCCGTTCACCATGTGCCCTCGGTACACCGGGATCTCGACGCCGCCGACCCACTCGGTGTGCGCCGAGCGGGGCTTGGCGTACTGGCCGGCGATCCGGCCCACCCGCACCACCGGCTGATGAGTGATCGCGTTCATGACGCCGGCGAGCACGTTGAGGAGTCCCGCCTTCCGCTCCACGTCACCGGCGGTGCACTCCGCGGGGTCCTCCGCGCAGTCACCCGCCTGCACCACCTGCGCCTGCCCGGCGGCGACTTCCGCGAGCAGACCGCGAAGCCGGCCCAGCGACTCGGTCTCCACGAGCGGGGGGAGGGCTGCCAGCACGTCCCGGACCTGCCCGAGCTCCGCCGCGTCTCCCCACTGGGGCTGCTGCTGCGCAGCCGGGGCCTGTAAAACGTCGAGCGAAGTGACGTTCACGTTTGCTCCAACCTCCGACGTGTCGGCACATCGCTGTCCGCGCATCAACGGACCGATGGCCTGCCCGCCCACGGCCGATGGTGAAATGCCATGGGCGGCAGGAATGTCCTCGGAATGCTTGATTTTCGGCACGGCGGACCGGACTCCCGCGCGCATGGCGGGTTCGCCGACCGGACGGCCGAGCAGAAAGGGTCGAGACCGCCGAGGTGGTCGGATCAGTGGTGGGCGGCCGTCGGCGCCGGCCCACCGTGGGGCGGGTACGGGTTGTCCTGGACGTAGAGCCACGTACCGTTCGGCTGCTCCTGCACGGTGTCGCAGAAATTGCCGGTGAAGCTCTCGCGGGTACCGTCCGCCGCGTTCTGCTCCAGGCGGTAATCGCCCATGATGGCCGCCGTGCGGTTACGCACCTTGTCTTTCCCCGCGCGCGACCCTCCGGCCACCACGGTCTGGCGAGGGTTGACGGTGAGTACCGGGTCGGACTTGAACCAGTCGACGTAGAACGCCCGGATGTCCTTGTGGCCCCTGATAATCGATCCGTCGTAATTGACGATCGCCGCTTCGGGCTCATGCAGAGCGATGATTCCGTCGACGTCCTGGGCCTTGATCCTCTCGCCCAGGAGCTGCAGCAACTGGGCGGGGGTCGTCGCGCCCTTCTGCGCACCGGCGATCTCCGACGGGGCGTCGGTGGGCGCCGGAGTCTCGGCGGCGTTCGACGTACCGGCGGCCACCGACTCGCTCTGGATGAACCTGGGGCCGGCGATACTCCCGGCCGTCAACAATATGGCCGCAGCAGCGATCGGAAGTGTGTGCTTGATTTTGCTCATACCATCTCCCCCAAAACTGGGGATGGCAACAGGTCAATACAACACGTCTGCCTGGCGGTTGGTCTGTCCGCCCGGCCCCCATTTGCCATCCCGCCCCCGTGATGACAGTCATACAACAGTCCGGAACTGGCCGTGTCAATGCTTTTAAAAACGGCGGAGGTGTCGGTGCGTTATTCCGCATAATCCGGAGGGTGAAGCGGAATATCGACCACACCGTAATGACCTGCGACTATCTCTGTTCTCGGAAGCCATCTGGCAGGGATCCGGACGGCGAGTCCCGGGTGACCGACAGCCAGGAACCTCTCATTCCGGCGACCGGAGCTCGCTGTTTGAGCCCATTTTGGGGTGATATATCCATCGCTGGAAGACCTCCGGCGACGTACGTCACGTCGGCCGCATCAACGCTTGGGCTGTGTGATCACTGTCGGTTAATAGAAAGTGCAATACAGGTCACCGCTGCGTAAAGGAAGGGGAAAGTTGAATTCCGACCTTGCCGGCCGGATGACGCAAACCACGGCTCGATGTCGGAAGGGTCCGTCGCCTAGTACTTTTCCGGCCGATCGTGTGACTCATTAGTGTCCACATTGTTGAAATGGACATGAGGCAAGGCGCCTGACGTATTCCCAAAGGGGGAACAGGGCGAAGGCGGCGGCCCCGGGGATCGGGGGCCGCCGCCTTCGCGTAAAGGGGGCTGTGATCGGCGTGGGATCAGTACCAGCCGTTGGACTGCCAGAAGGACCAGGCGCCGGCCGGGCTGCCGTAGCGGGAGTTCATGTAGTCGAGGCCCCACTCGATCTGGGTCTCGGCGCTGGTCTTCCAGTCAGAGCCGGCGGAGGCCATCTTGGAGCCGGGCAGGGCCTGGACCAGGCCGTAGGCGCCCGAGGAGGCGTTCGTGGCGTCGACGTCCCAGCCGCTCTCGTGCTCGACGATCTTGCTGAAGGCGTTGTACTGCGCGGTGTCCGGGATCAGCTTGTGCGCGATCGTCTTCGCCTCGGTGGCCGAGGAGACCGTGGTGGCCGCGTGGGCGGGGGCCGCGGTCAGGGCCATCCCGGTGGCGGCGGAGGCCAGTGCCACGGCGGTGAGGGCCTTCTTCGGGGAAACGATGCGACGAACGATGCGGGTGACGGACACGGAGAACCATTTCTTCGGGGACGGCGGTGTCGGGCGTGCCGCGGCCATCCGGTGCGGGCGGCGGTGGCATGCCGCGGCGCCGCGGCCCTGAGGGCACGTCGGCGCCGTGCGACGTCATCCAGGGAAACAGGGCCGGGCGGCGTCCGCAATGACCTCTTTTACTAGCTGCGGCCGCATGTGGAGGTTTGGTCTGTTGTGTGACCTGGCTCTCAATGTGCAGGTCAGAGGTGGTGCGGACGCGTACATGCCAGGCGCTGGAGCCTACGACCCGGCCTCGTAGGTGACCTGCGTCATGTGGGGTGCTTCACCGTTGCACGGCCTCGTGGTCACGGCGAGCGCACGACGGCTCACTCGGCGGGGGCGCCGAAGGTGACCGGTGTCTCGAAGGCCGCCCGGCGGGTGGCGCGGCGCAGCGCCCTGAGGATCGCCGGGCCGAGCGTCACCGTCAGGGCGACCGTGACGAGCGCCCGGCCGAGGTCCCAGCCCAGCGAGGTGGCCAGGCAGTACGCGACGAAGCGGGCCAGGTTGGCGGCGACCGCCCCGTCCGGGTGGAAGGCGATGTTCGAGGCGTTCTCCGTCATGAAGGTCCAGCCCGCGAGGTTGGTGATCGTGCCGTAGGCGAAGGCGGAGAGGAAGCCGTAGACGGCGAGGAGCGCCAGTTCGGGTCGCCCGCGCAGGCGGTCGGGGCCCGGCAGCAGGCCCGCGCCCATCGTGAACCAGCCCATCGCCAGCATCTGGAACGGCATCCACGGCCCGACCCCGCCTGTGAGCAGCGCCGACGCGAACATCGTCATCGACCCCAGCACGAAGCCGAAGCCCGGGCCGAGCACCCGCCCGCTCAGCACCATCAGGAAGAACATCGGCTCGATGCCGGCCGTCCCGGCGCCGATGGGCCGCAGTGCCGCGCCGGTGGCGGCCAGCACGCCGAGCATCGCCACCGCCTTCGGGCCGAGGCCGGACTCGGAGATCGTCGCCGCCAGGACCGCCACCAGGAGGAGCAGCAGGCCCGCGAAGAGCCACGGGGCGTCCTGCGCGTGCGCGCCGGCCTGGGAGGCCGGCGGGGCGAGGAACGGCCAGCCGAGGGCGGCCGCACCGACCGCGCTGACGAGGACCAGGGCGGCCACGGAGCGGGGGCCCAGGCGGACGGCCCTGGCCTGGCGGGTGTCCGTCATGCCAGCGCCTGCCTCACCTGTGCGACCGTGAGCCACTTCTGCGGCGCCAGGATCTTGGTGACCTGCGGGGCGAAGGAGGGAGAGGCCACCACCACGTCCGCCGTCGGACCGTCCGCGATCACCTCGCCGTCGGCGAGGAGCACCACCCGGTGCACGAGTTCGGCGGCCAGTTCCACGTCGTGCGTCGCCAGCACGATCGCGTGTCCCTCGGCCGCCAGCCCGCGCAGGACGGCGACCAGGCGGGCCTTCGCCGCGTAGTCCAGGCCCCGGGTCGGTTCGTCGAGGAGCAGGAGGGGAGGGCGGGCCGTCAGGACCACGGCCAGCGCGAGGGCGAGCCGCTGGCCCTCGGAGAGGTCGCGGGGGTGGGTGCCGTCGGTGACACCGGGAAGCAGCTCGGTGACCAGGGCCCGGCAGGCGCCCGGCGCCGCGTCCGCGTCCCGGTCGGCGGCCTCGCACTCGGCGGCGACCGTGTCGGCGTACAGCAGGTCGCGTGGCTCCTGCGGGACGAGTCCCACACGGCGTACGAGCTCGGGGGGAGCCGTGCGATGCGGTACGACGCCGCCGACCCGTACCGATCCGGCGGCCGGCTCCACCAGGCCGACCAGTGCGGACAGCAGCGTCGACTTCCCGGCGCCGTTGCGGCCCATGAGCGCGACTGTCTCGCCGGGGGCGACGGTCAGGTCGACGTGACGCAGGGCCTGGATGGGGCCGCGGCGGACGGCGAGGGAGCGGACCTCGGCCGGAGGCGCGGCAGTCGGGGCCGGGGCGGGCCTCTTGCGAAGGCGCCAACGAGACGACGACGGGGCCGCCCGCACGGAGGGGACGGGTTCCGATGGTGCCGGCGCGAGGGACGGGGTGGCGTGCGGCGTCCCGTCGCGTCCGGTCAGCGACGGGGTGGCGTAGGTCGTCCCGTCCCGTCCGGTCAGCGGCGGGGTGGCGCGGGTCGTCCCGTCGCGTCCGGTCAGCCGCTCCCGCAGCTCGCCCGCCCGGCGCCGGGCGTCCCGGACCGTCAGCGGCAGCGGGGACCACTGTGCGAGCCGGCCCAGGTCCACGACCGGCGGGTACACCGGCGACACGGCCATGATCCCGGCCGGGGTGCCGAGGATGGGGGCCGCGCCGGGCGAGGGCAGGAGGGCGACCTGGTCGGCGTACTGGACGACGCGTTCCAGGCGGTGCTCGGCCATGAGGACCGTCGTCCCGAGGTCGTGGACGAGGCGCTGGAGGACCGCGAGGACCTCCTCCGCGGCGGCCGGGTCGAGCGCGGAGGTCGGCTCGTCGAGGACCAGGACCCTCGGGTGCGGCGTGAGGACCGAGCCGATCGCGATCCGCTGCTGCTGGCCGCCCGACAGGGTGGCGATGGGCCGGTCGCGCAGGTCGGCGAGGCCGAGAAGGTCGAGGGTCTCCTCGACACGGCGGCGCATCACGTCCGGGGCGAGGCCCAACGACTCCATGCCGTAGGCGAGTTCGTCCTCGACGGTGTCCGTCACGAAATGGGAGAGCGGGTCCTGGCCCACCGTGCCCACCACGTCGGCGAGCTCGCGCGGCTTGTGCGTCCGGGTGTCCCGGCCGGCCACCGTGACCCGGCCGCGCAGGGTGCCGCCGGTGAAGTGCGGCACGAGACCGCTCACCGCGCCGAGCACCGTCGACTTGCCCACGCCCGACGGGCCCACGAGGAGCACGAGTTCGCCCTCGGGGACCTCGAAGTCCACGCCCTGGACGGTGGGTTCGGTGGCACCGTCGTACGTCACGGAGACGTTCTCGAAGCGGATCACGACGGTTCCTCGGGGTCGGGGCGGGGGCGGGGGCGGGGATGGGGACCGGGGTCGGAGACGGGGACGGGATCGCGGACGGGACCGGCGTCCGGGGCGGGACCGGCGTCCGGGGCGGGCGCGGGCGCGGGGGCCGGCGCGACGAACGCGGGGAGCAGGCCGAGGAGTACGGCCGCCGCGGGCCACAGCGGCAGGGTGGGGGCGACGAGGGGGATCACGGCCGGGTTCAGGGCCGTGGGCTCGTGGACGGAGGCGAGGACGAACAGGGCGGCCACCGCCACGCCGGAGCCGGTGACCAGCCAGGCGCGCACGTCCCAGCGGTCCGGACGGTAACGCGTACGCAGCGAGCGCCGGCCGCCCAGGCGAAGACCCGCGAGGGCGGCGGCCAGTCCGGCGAGGAGGACGGGAAGGCCGTACGTGCCGCCCTCGGCGGTCAGCACGCCGTACGTTCCCGCGCAGACGCCGAGCAGGCCGCCGAGGGTGAGGGCGGTGGTCGTACGGCGGACCGGGGCGGGGACGTCGGCGGTACGGCCGTAACCGCGGGCGTCCATCGCGGCGGCGAGGGCGACGGAGCGTTCCAGGGCGCCCTCCAGGACCGGGAGCGCGACCTGTAGAAGGCCCCGTACGCCCTTGTCGGGGCGGCCGCGCAGGCGGCGGGCGGCGCGCAGACGCTGCACGTCGAGGATCAGGTTCGGGGCGAAGGTGAGGGCCACGACCACGGCCACGCCCATCTCGTACAGGGCGCCCGGAAGGGACTTGAGGAGCCGGGCCGGGTTGGCGAGGGCGTTCGCGGCCCCGACGCAGATGAGGAGCGTGGCCAGGCGCAGGCCGTCGTACAGGGCGAAGAGAAGACCCTCGGCGGTGACCTTGCCGCCCAGCCGGATGCCCTGGGCCCAGTCCGGGAGGGGGACTTCGGGGAGGGAGGCGATCACGTGCGTGCCGGGGACGGGGGAGCCGAGCGCGGCAGCGAAGGCGAGGCGGATGAGGATGACGGCCAGGGCGAGTTTGACGAAGGCGGTGTAGGAGCGGGCGGCGGGGGTGTCGGGGCGGCACGCGGCCACGACGTAGGCGGAGGTGGTGATGAGGAGAGCGAGGAGGAGGGGATTGGTGGTACGGGTGGCGGCGGTACCGAGCCCGAGCGACCAGAGCCACCAGGCACCGGCGTGCAAGGACGCGCGGGGCTGCCGGTGGGGGGTGGGGACGCTCACCGGCGCCTGCCGGGTGCCGCCGCGCCCACCCGTGCCGCCCCAGCGGCACGACTGCCCGCAGCCGCGTGGGGTGTGGTCGGTCGCGGGTGGATGGGTGCCGGCGCCGTGGCACGGCCGGCCGTCGTCAGGCTCGCTGCCAGCACGCCAGGGCCTGTCGTCACATTCCCGTCGTCCGCCCGAAGGGCGGGCTTTGCGGCGTCAGGTGCGTGCTCTCGGCGTGCCGGGGGCAGGCCCTCGTACCGGTTGTACGTGGCCCTGCGCCCGGTGCGGCGGGTGGGGGCACCTCCCAGGCCCTTGAGGCAGTGGGGGAGCGTGCATGGCGTCGCGGGGCAGGCGGGAATGTGATGACAGGGCCTAGGCATGCCCGCGCCGCCTTGCCTGCCACACGGCCGCCGCGCCCAGTACTGCCACGGCCGCGGCGCCCGCGAGCAGGCCGAGAGACGGGCCCTGGTCCTCGGTGTCCTTCTTCGGCGCGGCCGTCGGTTGCCTACGCCCCACCGGCTCCCCGCATCCCGTCTCCGGATACCCCGAGATCGCGCACAACAGGGCGTTGGTGTTGTAGCGGAGGGGCTTGGCCACGGCGGCCAGGGCCTCGGCCGTCGTGGCGTCGGGGGCGGTCACCGCGCATGCCGTACGGGCCGCCGGCGGGGTTTCGCCGGCCGGGGCGTCCGTCGGCGTACCGAAGTCGATGACCAGGGCGACCCGCTTCCTGCCGTCCTGCGCCGGCGTCTTCGCGCAGATCGTCGTGAAGTCGGCCGTGCCGCGCGGCTTGGTCGCGTCGCCGGAGTCCTCGCTGACCGCGAAACGGAAGCCCTGGACGTCGCCGTCGGAGGGACGGGTGGTCGAGGGACCCTGGGCGGCGTACGTCCACTGGTCGCCGTCACGTTCCCAGAACGACCAGTAGCGGTAGCCGGCCGCCTGGGCCTGGCCCGCGGTCCCGAGGAGCGGGAACGCGGCCAGCAGCACAAGGGCCGCGGCCCGGCGGCGGATCACGGCTGCTGCCTCTTCCTGCGGCTGCTCAGCAGGAAACCGACGCCCGCTCCGGCGGCGAGGCCGGCGCCGACCATCCACCAGACATCGCCGTTGCCGGAGCCGTCCGCGGAGTCGTCGCCGGAGTCGTCCTTGTCGCCGGCGTCGCTCTCGGCGGTCGCCGGCTGCGGAGCCGGCCCTGTCGCGTTGAGCTGCTTCACCAGGTCCGCCCCGCCGAAGTCACGCGGGTCCGTGTCGGTCGCGTGGGCGGCGAAGATCAGCTGGGCGTAGGCGGCGGGGCCGCTCTGTGCCGCCCAGGCGGAGGAGTTCCGCTCCAGCCACTCCAGCGACTTCTTCGCCTCCGCCGTCTGACCCTGAGCGGCGAGGGCGACGACGGCGTCGGCGGTGTTGCCGTAGTCGGGCTGGTCGGTGGAGCCGGGGAGGGCGGAGGTGAGGTGGCCGTCCTTGGCGAGGGCCTTGGTGAGGTAGGCGGCGCCGTTGGCGGCGGCCTGCTGCGGGGACGGATAGCCGGAGTCCGAGCAGGTGGCGGCCTCCGTCTGCTTCGCGGGCTCGACCGCGAGTCCCTGGCCGAGCGCGCCGACGACACCCGCCGCTGTGGCGTCCGCGTTGGCGGCCAGCTTGCCCTCCCTGTCGGGCTGGAAGGCGAAGGCACCGGCGCCGGAGCCCTCGCACGGCAGGGCGAGCTTCACCAGGGCGTCGTACGGCCCCTGTTCACCCTTGTGTACGTCCTGCGGCTTCTCTCCCACGGCGGTCAGCGCGCCGACGACCACGGACGTCGAGTTGGTGTCGCTGGCGCCGCCGGGGGTGTAGCCCCAGCCGCCGTCCTTGTTCTGCACGGACTTGAGCCAGGCGACGGCCTTGCCGGTGACGGCGTCGTGGCCGCCGAGCGCGGCGAGGGCCTGGACGGCGGCGGCGGTGTTGTTGGTGTCGACCATCAGCTTCGGGTCGCAGGCCGTGGAGGTGTCGGCCCGGTAGGGGGCGAAGGCGCCGTTCGCGCACTGCTGCCCGGTCAGCCAGGACACGGACTTCGCGGCCGGCTTCACCCCCACCGTGTGCTGGGCGAGCAGGGCGAGGGACTGGCGCCAGACACCGTCGTACGTCGGGTCCGTGCCGCCGTAGAGCGCGGCGGGCAACGCCTGCGAGGCGGAGGGGGACGGGTCGGCGGCGACGGCGGGCGCGGCGGCCCCGATCACGGCGGTGGCGGCGGCCAGCACCGCGGCGCTGCGGCGGACGTTCATGATCGGCGGGTGCCTCTCCCTGTCAGGGAGCCGGGCAGCACGGGACACCCCGGCGGCTCGGCTCCGTATACCTCGACGGTGCCGCACACCGGCCGGTTTGCCGGTGCACGTGAGCCGGTCACGATCCGTGCGGGGCAGTCCGGCTCACCGTCCTTGATAAACGGTTCACGGTTGCGGGTCAGCGCCGGAATTGCACCGGCTTCCCCCCGTACGGGTGTGATACGACCCGGCCACTCTACCGGCCCGTAACGAAGCCCCTGAGGGCAGCCTGTGCGCCCGGGTAGGTTCGGCCCCATGCAGCCGACGGGGAGACTGCTCGGCTCCGGCCGAGCGAACGACGTGTACGAGATCGACGAGGCGTGGGTGCTGCGCCGCGACCGTGAGGGGTACGGGGACGCGGCCGCCGAGGGTGAGGTGATGGAGCACGTGCGCGGCCACGGCTATCCGGTGCCGCGCGTCCGCCCGGCCGACTCCACGCGCACCGACCTGGTGCTGGAGCGGCTGTACGGCCCGACGATGCTGCAGGCGGTCCTGACCGGCTCCCTCGCCCTCGACGAGGCGGGCGCCACCCTCGCCGGACTGCTGCGCGACCTGCACGCGGTCCCGCCCCGCCGCTCCACCGGCCGCGTCCTCCACCTCGACCTCCACCCGGACAACGTCGTCCTCACCGCCGACGGCCCTCGGGTCATCGACTGGAGCAACGCGGAGGAGGGCGATCCGGGCCTGGACTGGGGCATCTCCGCGATGATCCTCGCCCAGGCCGCCGTCACCGACGAAGCGCTCGCCGACCCCGCCCGCACGATGCTCGGCGCTCTGCTCGCCGACCCGACCCACCTCACCGAGGCGGGCCTGACGCAGGCCCGGCAGCGACGGGCGGACAACCCGACGATGAGCCGCCGGGAGGTCGAACTGCTCGGCGAGGCGGAGGACTTGATCCGCTCGGTCGTGTCCTGAGTCGTGTCCTAGTCGCTGGTCCGGCCGCTCGCGTCCAGCACGTCGCTCGCGGCCGGAGGCCGAACGTCCAGGGGCTCGTCGAAGGCGCTGAACGCGGTGGTGCTGTGGTAGTCGGTGCCCTTGTAGACGACCTTGAGGAGGTGCGGCTCGCCCTCGGTGGCGACGTAGAACGTGTAGGTGCCCTTCTTGACCGCCTTGTCGGTCACGACCAGCGAAATGGCCGGTCTGCCGTCGACCTCGGTCGGTTCGCCCTTGGTCGCCTTGCCGAAGGAGGAGAACGGGTGGGTGCAGTTGGAGAGTCCGGCTTCCTCCGTTTCCCACGCCGTCTCCTTGGCCGGGGACTTGACCCAGCGCTCCTGTTCGCCCGTGCCGGCCACCTCCTTGCCCGCCATCTCCAGGTAGGCGCGGTTCGGCCGGACGTAGTCCGCGTCGCCGATCCGGATCTGTTCGAGGCGGGCCCCGTTGGTCCAGGTCCGACTGGACCTGCACGCGCCCTCGAGGTCGGTCGTCAGACGGCTGGTGGAGCCCTCGCCGGAGGCCACGGTGGTGGTCCTGGCGTCCACGGTCACCGACTCGAGTGCCTTCATCGTGTCGTTCGCGTCGTCCAGCAACTGCTCGGCGGACGGCTCCTCGGCGGAGGAACTCCCCGAGCAGCCGGCCACCGCCCCGCCGGTCGTCACGCAGGCCAGCGCGACCGTCATCACGGTCAGCGTTCTTCGCACGATTCCCCCCATTCCCTCCCCATTCCCCCTGATCATGGCCGGTTCAGGTTATCGAACCCATGCGCGGGGTGGGTCCGCCGAAGGGGAGGTGGAGGACGCGGGTGGCGAGCAGCCAGGTGCCGTCGGGGCGGCGGTGGAAGGAGTCCTCGTAGTGGCCGACCTGGACGGGCGGGCCGGACGGGACGGGATCCGTGCGGCCGTCGTGGCCGTCGACGCGGTACGTCGTGAAGTACGAGGTCGCCGTCGCCGTGTCCGGGGAGGTCACCGTGACGAGGATGTTGGACATCAGGCGACGGGAGAGGCGGTCGGCGGGGCGGGCGGCGAAGTACCGGCGCAGTGCGTCCCGGCCCTTGACCAGACGATCGCCGTCAGGCCACCGCCAGCTGCCGTCCTCGGTGAACAGCTCGGCGACGGAACCCGGTTCGCCGAGGTCGAGCCGGCGGACGAAGTCGATGACCAGGCGCTCACAGGCGCGCTCGGCGAGGAGACGGTCGATGGGGTCCGTGGGATCCATGGGGTCGTTGGTATCAACGGCGAGGTATGCGGCGCGACCGTTTTATGCGGCCAGGGAGGTCACCTTTACACGTATACGGCCGGGGAAGTCACCTTTACACGTATACGGCCAGGGAGGTCACCCTTCACACGGCCAGGGAGGTCACCCTTCACACGGCCAGGTACGTCACCGGCTCACTCCCCGCCACCGCCTCCGCCCGCCCCAGCTTCACCAGGCGCCGCAGATGTGCCTCCGCCTCCGAGACGGCGATGTTCCGTGAGACGTACGGGATCTGGGCCCAGGGGCGGTTCCACTCCATGCGCTCGGCGAGCTGCCAGGGCGCCAGCGGCTCGGTCAGGAGGGTGAGCAGGCCGGTGAGGCGGTCCTCGTGGTGGGTGAGCAACTCCCGGACGCGCGAGGCCGCGTCGGTGAACGCGTGCTGGTGGGCGGGGAGTACCTCGGCGGGGGCGAGGCGGCCGACGCGCTCCAGGGAGTCGAGGTAGTCGCCGAGGGGGTCGGTGGCAGTGGCGTCGTCGGGGTCCTCGTACAGGCCGATGTGCGGGGTGATCTCGGGGAGCAGGTGGTCGCCGGAGAACAGGCGCCCGTGGCCCGGGAGTTCGGCGGGGTGCTGTTCCTCGAGGTGCAGGCAGACGTGGCCGGGGGTGTGGCCCGGTGTCCAGATCGCGCGCAGCCGGCGGCCGGGGAGGGTGAGGAGTTCGCCGGGGACGATCTCGCGGTCGGGCAGGGCGGGGGCGAGGCCGGGGACGGAGCCGGGCCTGGTGGTGCGCATCGGCGCCAGGTGTTCCTCGGGGGCGCCGGCGGCTTCGAGCTTGGCGGTCATGTAGGCGAGCCAGCGTTCGGGGCGGGTCGAGCGGGCCCGCCGGACGATCGCGCCGTCCGCCTCGTGCATCGCGATCCACGCGCCGGACGCCTCCCGCACCCGGCCCGACAGGCCGTGGTGGTCGGGGTGGTGATGGGTGATGACGACACCGTGGATCTCGTCCGGCGACGTGCCGCACGCCGTCAGTCCCGCGGCGAGGGTGTCCCAGGAGGCGGGGTCGTCCCAGCCGGTGTCGATCAGTACCGGTCCGCGGTCGGTGTCGACGACGTACACGAGGGTGTGGCCGAGGGGGTTGTCCGGGATGGGGACCCGGAGGGAACGGACGCCGCCACCATGGTCGGACACCTGCGTCATGGGCTCCCCAATCGCCGCGTTCCGGTCACTATAACTAGAACGCGTTTCGATGGGAGCCCTGGTCGACCTTCTTGGCGTGATGGTCGACGTCCCGCCCGTGGACTCCTCCCGGTGGAACTGGTATCAGTGGCCGTATCTGATGAACCGTCAGAGAAGCAGTCGCTCCGGGGAGGCAGTCGCCATGACCGAGCTCGTGGAACACGGACAGCTGTTCATCGGCGGGGAGTTGACCGACCCCCTGGGCAAGGACGTCATCGAGGTCGTCTCGCCGCACACCGAGGAGGTCATCGGGCGCGTGCCGCACGCCTCGCCGGCGGACGTGGACCGGGCGGTCGCCGCCGCGCGGAAGGCGTTCGACGAGGGACCCTGGCCGCGTGCGACCCTCGACGAGCGGATCGAGGTGGTCGGGCGGATCAAGGACGCGATCGCCGTACGGCACGAGGAGATCGCCCGCGTGATCTCGTCCGAGAACGGGTCGCCGTACTCCTGGAGCGTCCTCGCGCAGGCGCTCGGCGCGATGATGGTGTGGGACGCGGCGATCACGGTCGCGCGGAACTTCACGTACGAACAGACGCGCGACGGAGTCCTCGGCCGCATCATCGTGCGGCGCGAGCCGGTCGGGGTCGTCGCCGCGGTGGCCCCCTGGAACGTCCCGCAGTTCGTGGCCGCAGCCAAACTCGCGCCCGCCCTGCTCACCGGCTGCACGGTGGTGCTGAAGCCGTCGCCGGAGTCGCCCCTCGACGCGTACATCCTCGCCGACATCGCGCGCGAGGCCGGACTGCCGGAGGGCGTCCTGTCCATCCTCCCGGCGGACCGCGAGGTCAGCGAGTACCTGGTCGGGCACCCCGGTGTCGACAAGGTCTCCTTCACCGGCTCGGTGGCGGCCGGCAAGCGGGTGATGGAGGTCGCCGCGCGCAACCTGACCCGCGTGACACTGGAGCTGGGCGGCAAGTCGGCGGCGGTGGTGCTGCCGGACGCGGACGTGGAGACGGCGGTCGCGGGGATCGTCCCGGCGGCCTGGATGAACAACGGGCAGGCGTGCGTGGCCCAGACCCGCATCCTGCTGCCGCGTGCGCGCTACGACGAGTTCGCCGAGGCCTTCGCGGCGGCGGCGGGCGCGCTGGTGGTCGGTGACCCGCTGGACCCGGCGACCCAGGTGGGCCCCCTGGTGGCGAGGCGGCAGCAGCAGCGCAACCTCGATTACATCCGCATCGGCCAGGAGGAGGGCGCGAAGATCCTCACCGGCGGCGGGCGTCCGCCGGGCCTGGACCGGGGCTGGTACGTCGAGCCGACCCTCTTCGGCGACGTCGACAACTCCATGCGCATCGCCCGTGAGGAGATCTTCGGCCCGGTCATCTGCCTGCTCCCGTACGGCGACGAGTCCGAGGCCGTGAAGATCGCGAACGACTCCGACTACGGGCTCAGCGGCAGCGTGTGGACGGCCGACGTCGCCCGCGGCGTCGAAGTCGCCCGCCAGGTCCGCACCGGCACCTACTCGGTCAACACCTTCAGCCTCGACATGCTCGGCCCGTTCGGCGGCTACAAGAACTCCGGCCTGGGGCGGGAGTTCGGGCCGGAGGGCTTCGGCGAGTACCTCGAGCACAAGATGATCCACCTGCCGGCGGGCTGGGAGGGCTGACAGGCCATGGGCGACCGCTGGCAGATCGAGGTCGACCGCTCCCTGTGCATCGGCTCGGCCCAGTGCCTCCACCACGCCCCGGACGGCTTCCGCCTCGACACGGGCCGCCAGTCCCACCCCGTCGACCCCGAGACCGATGCCAACGAGAAGATCCTCGCGGCGGCGGAGGGCTGCCCGGTAGAAGCGATCATGATCACACTGCTGGGGAGCGGGGAGCCGGTGTTTCCTCCGGAGGAGTAGCGGGTTCCGGGCGCCGAAGGGCGCCGGATGGGGCGCTGAAGGGCTGCCGGACCCGGCGTCGACTTCGACGCGTAAAAATCATGGTTCAGGGGGTTATGTCCCTAGATAACTGTTCTATTCTAGGAAGTGGCCTACGGGACGAGTGAGGGAGTTCGACCGGAGTAGCCGACTTTGGCGAGACGCTTCGGCATCCGCCGATGCCGACGTCGACGGTCGGGCTGAGAGGCCGGAAGGCAGTAGTCGGGCCGGAAGGCGACCCCCAGCACCTGATCCGGGTAATACCGGCGAAGGGAACCCGTCTCGTAGGTTCTTCGCGTTCCTAGACCCGGCCGCTGTCGTCGGCCGGGTCCGTCAGGTCGATCAGCCGGCACACCGTCTCGATGTCGATCTTCACCTGGGCGATGGAGGCACGCCCCGACAGCCAGGTGATCAGGGCCGAGTGCCAGGTGTGCTCGATGACCCGGACCGCGGACAACTGCTCCGGCGTCGGATTCTCCAGACCCATCGCGTCCAGGACGATCACCGTGGTCTGCCGGGACACCTGGTCGACCTCGGGACTCACACTGCGGTCCGCGAACGTCAGCGCGCGGACCATCGCGTCCGCCAGATGCGGCTCACGCTGCAGCGCGCGGAAGGCCCGCATCAGCGTCTCCGCCACCCGCTCCGCCGCCGTCTCGCCGGTCGGCGGCTTCTTGCGCAGCGTGCCGTGCATGTGCTCCAACTGGTCCTGCATGGTGGCGACCAGCAGGTGGACCTTGGACGGGAAGTAGCGGTACAGCGTGCCGAGCGCCACCTGCGAGGACTCCGCGACCTCCCGCATCTGCACGGCGTCGAAACCGCCCCGGCTGGCCAACTGCGCGCTCGCGTGCAGGATGCGCCGCCGACGCGCCTCCTGCCGCTCGGTGAGCGGCGCCGAGTCGGGCCGCGCGGTACTGGCATCCACCTTGGCCATCTGGTTCACCTTGGCTTCCGCAGGCATGGGTCCCGCTCCGTGACAGTCGGTGAGGGCGAGTGATCGCACAGCATGCCAGGGGTGCCGGTCGTGGCGTGAATCACCTGATCCACCGCTCACCGCGCCCCTACCTGCCGGTAGATTCAGAGCCTCTTGAACGATCAAGTCTGAAACTTGTTCTAGATTAGCGTCCCGGCGTAATCTCGCGGGACAGTGCAGGCAGAAGGGGGCCCAGAGTGACCGCTGAGGCCAGTCAGCCGGGGCCCTCGGAGGGACCCGACACCGACGGCGAGCGACCGCTCCGCATCGCACTCCTCACATACAAAGGGAACCCGTTCTGCGGGGGACAAGGCGTCTACGTACGGCACCTCGCGCGCGAGCTGGCCCGCCTCGGCCACACCGTCGAGGTCATCGGCTCCCAGCCCTACCCCGTCCTCGACGAGGGCCACGACGACCGCCTGAGCCTCACCGAGCTGCCCAGCCTCGACCTCTACCGGCATCCCGACCCCTTCCGCACCCCGAAGCGCGGCGAGTACCGCGACTGGATCGACGCGCTCGAAGTCGCGACGATGTGGACCGGCGGCTTCCCCGAACCGCTCACCTTCTCGCTCCGCGCCCGCCGCCATCTGCGCGCCCGGCGCGGCGAGTTCGACGTCGTCCACGACAACCAGACGCTCGGCTACGGCCTGTTGGGCGATGTCGGCGCCCCGCTGGTCACCACGATCCACCACCCCATCACCGTGGACCGCCGGCTGGAGCTGGACGCGGCGCAGGGTCTGCGGCGCAAGTACTCCATACGCCGGTGGTACGGCTTCACGCGCATGCAGAAGCGGGTGGCCCGCCGGCTGCCCTCCGTGCTCACCGTCTCCGGCACCTCCCGCCAGGAGATCGCCGACCACCTCGGCGTTCGCGACGACCGCATCCACGTCGTCCACATAGGCGCCGACACCGACCTGTTCGCACCGGACCCCTCGGTGCCCGTCGTGCCGGGCCGGATCGTGACGACGTCCAGCGCCGACGTGCCGCTCAAGGGCCTCGTCTTCCTCGTCGAGGCGCTGGCGAAGGTACGCACCGAGCGCCCCGACGCCCACCTCGTCGTCGTCGGCAAACGGCCCGCGGAGGGACCCGTCGCACAGGCGATCGAGCGGTACGGCCTCGAAGGCGCCGTCGACTTCGTCAAGGGCATCTCGGACGCCGAACTCGTCGACCTGGTGCGCTCGGCCGAGGTCGCCTGCGTGCCGTCGCTGTACGAGGGCTTCTCCCTCCCCGCCGCCGAGGCCATGGCCACCGGCACACCCCTGCTGGCCACGACCGGCGGCGCGATCCCCGAGGTCGCCGGCCCGGACGGCGAGACCTGTCTCGCGGTACCGCCGGGAGACTCCGGCGCGTTGGCGGCGGGCCTGAGCCGGCTCCTGTCCGACCCGGAGCTCCGAGCACGACTGGGCGCGGCCGGCCGCGAGCGCGTACTGGCCCGCTTCACCTGGGCCCGCGCCGCACAGGGCACGGTCGCCCGCTACCGGGAGGCGATAGCCCGCTCCGCGGGCGAAACCACCCCCCTCCCGGACGCCCGGTTCCGCTCGCGCGCGGCGACCCCCCTCGCGGCCCCCGCCCCGAGCCGCTCCGCGCCCACGCCACCCGGCCGCTCCGCGGCCGACGATGTTGCCGACGTTGTATCCGATCCCGAAAGCAGGGCCACGTGCTGACCGTCGACTTCTCCCGGTTCCCGCTCGCCCCGGGCGACCGCGTCCTGGACCTCGGCTGCGGCGCGGGCCGGCACGCGTTCGAGTGTTACCGGCGCGGCGCCCAGGTCGTCGCGCTCGACCAGAACGCCGAGGAGATCCGCGAGGTCGCCAAGTGGTTCGCGGCGATGAAGGAAGCGGGGGAGGCCCCGGAGGGCGCCACCGCGACGGCCATGGAGGGCGACGCCCTCGCGCTGCCCTTCCCCGACGAGTCCTTCGACGTCGTCATCATCTCCGAGGTGATGGAACACATCCCCGACGACAAGGGCGTACTCGCCGAGATGGTGCGGGTGTTGCGGCCCGGCGGCCGGATCGCCGTCACCGTCCCGCGATACGGCCCCGAGAAGGTCTGCTGGACGCTGTCCGACGCCTACCACGAGGTCGAGGGCGGCCACATCCGCATCTACAAGGCGGACGAGTTGCTGGCGAAGATCCGCGAGGCGGGCCTCAAGCCGTACGGCTCCCACCACGCCCACGCGCTGCACTCGCCGTACTGGTGGCTCAAGTGCGCCTTCGGCGTCGACAACGACAAGGCGCTGCCGGTGCGGGCGTACCACAAGCTGCTTGTCTGGGACATCATGAAGAAGCCGCTCGCGACCCGGGTCGCCGAGCAGGCGCTGAACCCGCTGATCGGCAAGAGCTTCGTGGCGTACGCGACCAAGCCCCACCTGCCGCGTCTCGCCGGGACCGAGGTGGCCGCCAAGTGACCACCCCCCGGACAGAACACCTCGTCCTGCCCGGGGTCCTCACCGCGGAGGAGGCCGCCGCGACCGTCGCCGGCATCCTCGCCGTGCAGCGGGAGGACGGGGCGATCCCGTGGTTCCGGGGACACCACCTGGACCCGTGGGACCACACCGAGGCCGCGATGGCACTGGACGCGGCGGGCGAACACGAGGCCGCCGAGCGGGCGTACACGTGGCTGGCGAGACACCAGAACGAGGACGGCTCCTGGTACGCGGCGTACGCCGACGGGGCCCACGACGACGTCACCGACAAGGGCCGCGAGACGAACTTCGTCGCCTACATAGCCGTCGGCATCTGGCACCACTACCTCTCCACCGGCGACGACATGTTCCTCGACCGGATGTGGCCGACGGTCTACGCGGCGATCGAGTTCGTCCTCCAACTGCAGCAGCCCGGCGGGCAGATCGGCTGGAAGCGCGAGGACGACGGCACGCAGACCGCGGACGCCCTGCTGACCGGCTCCTCCTCGATCCACCACGCGCTGCGGTGCGCGCTCGCCATCGCCGAGCAGCGCGAAGAGCCGCAGCCGGACTGGGAGTTGGCGGTCGGTGCGCTGCGGCACGCGATCCGCCGCCACCCGGAGCGGTTCCTCGACAAGGACCGCTACTCGATGGACTGGTACTACCCGGTGCTGGGCGGCGCGCTCACCGACGCGGAGGCCAAGTCCCGCCTGGAGGCGGACTGGGACCGTTTCGTCGTCCCCGGTCTCGGGGTGCGCTGCGTCGTGCCCAACCCGTGGGTCACGGGCGGCGAGTCGGCCGAACTCGCCATCGCCCTGTGGGTGATGGGCGAGTCCGACCGCGCGCTGGAGATCCTCCAGTGGATCCAGCACCTGCGGGACCCGGAGTCCGGCCTGTACTGGACGGGTTTCGTCTTCGAGGACAAGGCCATCTGGCCGAGGGAACTGACCACGTGGACGGCCGGATCCCTGCTCCTCGCGGTCGCCGCCCTCGGCGGCGACGAGGCGACCTGCACGGTCTTCAGCGGCGACCGCCTGCCGAGGGGCCTGGACCCGGACTGCTGCGACTGAGCACTTCCCGGGGCAATTCGGTGCCGCTGCTCGGGGGCCCTCCGGGCCCCCGGTGCGGCAGGTCAGTGCCGGTGTACGCGGTTGGCGATGGCGTGGCCGACGAAGAGGTAGACGACGGCGGCCAGACCGTAGCCCGCGACGACCCGCGCCCACGCTTCGTCGAACGTGAAGAGGTCGTGGGACCAGCCGGCGAGCCAGCGGGCGGCGTCGTGGATGAACTGCACGAAGTCGTTCGCGCGGTTCGCGTCCATCAGATACATCAGGATCCACAGGCCCAGGATGAAGGCCATGATGTCGGCGACGATGGCGATGACCGTGCCGGCCTGGTTGGAACCGTTGCGATATCGAGGGGACATGCTCCTCGGGTTGCCGCTCAATCCCGGATGAAACCCGAACCGGCTTGACCGGGCACGTCGTGGGCGTTCATCGTGCACGTTTCTTTCGTTCAACTGGCGTTGGATCTATGGTCGTTCGGGGGTAAGGGCCGTCATCGACGATCCTGGCCCACCCTGGGGGGAGAACGCCGGTGTCCGCGAACAGACCCGCTCCGCTGGAGCCTCGTTTGGCCGTCACCAGACCCGCGCGCGGCCGCCTGCGAAGAGCCCTGGCGGTCGCGCTGCCCGTCCCGGTCCTCGGCCTGGTGCTGCTGATGGCGTCGGGGCATCTGTTACTGCCGTTGCAGAAGGTCGTCACCATCGAGGCCAAGATGGCCTCCAAGCGGGACTTCTTCGAGGATCCCGAAGTCGAACGGCTGCTGCTGAAGCACGGCTTCCGGGTGCACATCACCCGCATGGGGTCCCGGGAGATCGCGAACCAGGACATCAACGGCTACGACGTCGTCTTCCCGTCCGGCCAGCCCGCCGCCGACCTGATCACCCGCGAGCGCGCGGCGGCCGACCGCCCCGTGACGACCTACCGCCCCTTCGTCAGCCCCATCGTGCTGGCCACCTACCGGGAGTACGCGCAGGCTCTGCGAGGCGTGGGCGTGGCCGATCCCCAGCAGGACCGGGACGGCCGACCGCTCTACTACACCCTGGACATGGAGCGGTTCCTCAAGCTGACCAAGGACGGGAAACGCTGGGACGACATCGACATCTCCCGGCAGGGCGTCCGCAACGGCAACAAGATCCTCGCCCAGTCCTCCGACATCTGTGAGGCGAACTCCGCCAGCACCTACCTCGGTCTGGTCGCCTTCATGGAGAACAGGAACGACGCCCCGGACACCGAGGCGGAAGCGGACAGGCTCGCCCGCAGCATCAAACCCCTCCTCGTCGAACAGGGCCTGCCCTCCTCGGAGAAGGCCGAGACCTACCTGTCCGCCGACGGCAAGAGCATCTCGCCGATCGCGGTGATCTACGAGCACCAGTTCCTGGCCCACCAGATCCAGTACGAGGCGGAACACGGCACCCCCGACAGCGAACGCGTCCTGCTCTACCCCTCCACCCGCTTCGTCACCGAGCCCCAGCTCGTCGCCCTCACGCGGGACGGTGACCGGCTCGGCGACCTCGTCGCCGGCGACCCCGAACTGCAACAGCGGGCCATGGAGTTGGGCTTCCGGGTGCGGGACGCCGGCAGTGACACGACCGGCGACCGGTTGACCGGCTTCCTCGCCGAGCGGAACATCCCGGCGCCCGTCACCTCCACCGACGACACCAAGGCCGTACTGCCCCGGCTGTCCCTGCTGGAGCGGATGATCCAGATCGTCGGCGACTGCCCGCCCGCCGAGGGCACCGAGTGAGGGGCAGAGCGGCACTCCTGACGGTGTGTACGGTCCTGGTCGCCACCCTGCTCTCCGCCTGCACCGGCGACGGCGACGACGGTGACGAACGGGTCCGGCTGCGCGTCCTCGCCGGCCCCGACCTCGCCGTACTCGCCCCGCTCCTGGACGAGTTGGCGGACGAGACCGGCGTCGAACTCGACCTGGATCCCCGGGCCGACGCGGAGACCCGGCTCGCCGCCGCCCGCACCGGATACGACCTCGCCTGGCTCTCCTCCGACCGCTATCTGCGGCTGCGCGACAAGCGGTCCACGCAGGGGCTGCAGCGCACGCCGACCATGACGTCCCCCGTCGTCATCGGCCTCACCCCCGACACCTCCCGGGCCCTGCGCGCGGGCGTACCCGGCTCCCGGCTCACCTGGGCGGACGTCGCCGACGCCGCCGCGCGGGGCGAGGTCCGATTCGGCATGGCCGACCCCCGCAACGCGGGCAGCGGGCTCGCCGCCCTGGTCGGCGTGGCCACGGCCGCCGCCGGCACCGGCGCCGCCCTGCGCACCGAGGACGTCTCCTGCGACCGGCTGCGCGGCTTCCGCTCCGGCCAGACCCTCACCGCGGCCACCTCGCCCGCCCTCGTCGACTCCTACGTCGCCCACCAGGACCGCGCCGACGCGCTGATCGCGTACGAGTCCGACCTGCTCGCCCTCAACGCCTCGGGGCGGCTGAAGGAGAAACTGACGGTCGTCCGCCCCGAGGACGGCACGGTCCTGTCCGACTTCCCCCTCCTCCTGCTCGACCCGTCCCGCCGCGCCGCCTACGACAAGGTCGCCGAGTGGCTGCGGCGCGACGCCGTACAGGAGAAGATCATGCGCAGCACCCTGCGCCGCCCGGTCAGCGCCACGGTGCGCCGGGACGCCCCACTGCGCGCACCGGTCGGCAACGCCCTCTACTTCCCCGACCAGCCGGCCGTACTGGACCGTCTGTTGGCGGACTACGGCGACCCGAACCACCGCACCGCCGGCCAGGTCGTCTTCCTGCTCGACTTCTCCGGCTCGATGCGCGGCACCCGTATGGCCGCCCTGCGCGACGCGTTCGCCGGGCTCAGCGGTGCGGACACCTCGGCGACGGGCAAGTTCACCCGGTTCTACCGGGGTGAGCGCCTGACCGTCGTACGGTTCGGCGGCCGTGTCCTGGAGGAGAGAACGGTCACCGTCAACGGCCCGAAGGACCTCGACGCGCTCTCCGACACCGTCGCCCGCGGCGGCTACGGCGACGCCACCGCCGTATGGTCCGCCCTCGACCACGGCTACCGCACCGCCGCCGGCGCGGTAGCCGCCGACCCCGGACGTTCCGTCTCCGTGGTCCTGATGACGGACGGCGAGAACAACGCGGGCCTGTCCTACCCGCAGTTCGTACGCCACTACGAGGCGCTGCCCGACGCGGCACGCCAAGTCCCCACCTATTCCATCCACTTCGGCGAGGCCGACGCGGGCGAACTGCGACGCGCGGCGGCGAAGACCGGCGGGCGGATGGTGGACGCCGACGACTCGTCCCTTTCCGAGGCATTCAAGGAGATCCGTGGCTGTCACTGATGGACTGTGGTGGAGCGTGTGGTGGCCGTGGATGACGGTCTGGCTGGTGACGGCGGCGGGCCTCGCCGTGCTCGCCGCGGTCCTGCTGCGCCACGCGCGCGAGGTCCGTCGGCGGGCGGCGGCACGGCAGACGGCGTACAGCATCTGCTTCTACCTGGACGGGAAGTCCGTCATGGACCTCTACCAGGTCAGCCATTACAGCGAGGCGCTCGAACAGGCGGTGGAGCACCGCACCAACGTCAACACCAGCGTCGGCTTCCTCGGCAAGCTCATGCCGTGGACCGTCAAGGCCGGCCGGGACGTCACCCAGGAGAAGTTCACCAAGTACGTCCAGAAGAACGAACCCATCAACGTCATAGGGATGTTGATGGACGCCCTCGACCGGGCCGACGCCATCGTCCACGCCGACCTGCGCACGGGCAACATCCGGCCCAACCGGGCGCTCACCGACGCCCTCGACGGCGACACCCGGATCGCGCTGAGCGACATCGACGAGTTCGTCTCGGTGCGGGGCCGCTTCCTGATGGACCCGGACACCTCGCAGGGCATCGTCCTGCGCGCCGCGTACAGCGATCCGCAGGCACCGCCGTACGTCAGGGTCGTCGGCGCCCGCGAGGGCCTGCGGCGCGAGACCATCCCGGAGGGCACCTTCACCGCCCGCTGCCTGGGCAAGATGACGGGCTGGCGACAGGACACCGGCGAGGTGACGCTGGAGGCGATCGCGATCTTCCGCTGACGGGCGACGGGCGACGGGCGACGGGCGACGGGCGACGGGCGGCCGCCGACCGCCGACCGGCTAGGAGTTGAGCTCGGCGAGCACCCGCAGCGTGTGCCGGTCCGGGGACATCACCAGCAGATCGGTCACCGGCCCCTTGCGCCACGACTCCAGGCGTTCCGCGATGCGTTCGCGCGGTCCGACGAGGGAGATCTCGTCGGCGAACGCGTCCGGCACGGCGAGCACGGCCTCCTCCCGGCGGCCGGACAGGAACAGCTCCTGGATCCGCCGGGCCTCCTCCTCGTACCCCATGCGCGCCATCAGATCGGCGTGGAAGTTGCGGGCCGCGTGCCCCATCCCGCCGATGTAGAAGCCGAGCATCGCCTTGACGGGGAGCAGCCCTTGGGCGACGTCGTCGCAGACCCTCACCTGCGCCATGGGCGCCACGAGGAAGCCCTCCGGCAGGTCGGCCACCGCCGCCCCGTACACCTCGGGCCGGCTCGGCGACCAGTACAGCGGCAGCCAGCCGTCGGCGATCCGGATCGTCTGGGCCACGTTCTTCGGGCCCTCGGCACCGAGCAGGACCGGGAGACCGGGGCGCAGGGGGTGGGTGATGGGCTTGAGCGGCTTGCCGAGACCGGTACCGTCCGCGCCCCGGTAGGGGTGGGAGTGGAAGCGGCCGTCCAGCTCGACCGGCCCGTCGCGCCGGAGGACCTGGCGTACGACGTCGACGTACTCCCGGGTCGCCGTCAGCGGCGACTTGGGGAAGGGGCGGCCGTACCAGCCCTCGACGACCTGCGGGCCGGACAGTCCGAGCCCGAGCATCATGCGGCCGCCGGAGAGGTGGTCCAGGGTGAGGGCGTGCATGGCCGTCGTGGTGGGGGAGCGGGCCGCCATCTGGGCCACCGCCGTGCCGAGTTTGATGCGGGAGGTCTGCGCGGCGATCCAGGTGAGCGGGGTGAACGCGTCCGAGCCCCACGACTCGGCGGTCCACACGGAGTCGTAGCCGAGCCGCTCGGCCTCCCGCACGAGCGGAACATGGTCCGGGTCGGGGCCGCGGCCCCAGTAGCCGAGGGTGAGACCGAGCCGCATAGCTGCCTCCTGACCGGGCGTCAGCCGAGGGGCGACTGTACGACAACGGCCCCCCGCCCGGAAGGGCGAGGGGCCGCACGTCGAAGAACGGGGGGGGTCAGCCGCGCTGGATCCCCGAGGTGTCCTGCAGCACGCCACGACGGCCGTCCTGCGTCTGCGCGACCAGCGCACCGCCGCGCTGCTCGACCGCCAGGTACCAGGTACCGGGGGCCAGTTCGGCGATCGGAGTCGGCGAGCCGTCCTCCGCGAACAGCGGACGCGGCACCGGCACGGCGAACCAGAACGGCGAGAACTCCGGGGACGGCGGCTGAGCCTGCGCCTGCTGCGGCGGCTGAGGCTGCTGCGGCTGGGCGCCGAAGGGCTGACCGGGCTGCGGCTGCCCGCCGTACGGCTGCTGCGGCTGGGCGCCGGGGTAGCCGTAACCACCGGGGGGCTGGGCGCCGTAGGGCTGCGGGGCGGCCGGCTTGGGGGCGGGGATGAGGGCGGCCTGCAGGGCGGGGACCAGGGGGGTGGCGACGGCAGCCGCGGCCATGACCAAGGTGGCGATGAGGGCGAGGATCAGACCGATGCCGGCGCTGACGCCGCTGTCCGAACCGGTGCCGACGTTGTCCGTGCCACCGAGCGGGTCGAAGATGTTCCCGAGCGCGCTCCAGGCGGCGAAAACCGTGAACGCGATGCCGAACTGACCGAGGTCGAGGCCAGCTACCTTGGGGACCTGCGGCAGGCTGTGGGAGACGACGACGAGTGCGGTGCCGATGATGCCCGCGAGGACGACACCCATCAGGACCGGTCCGCTCCCCCAGGAATTGGGGAGTTCGGCGCTGTCGGGAGCCCCATCGATCGCGTAGATGTCGAAGAACGACGCGATGAACAGCAACACCGCTGCTCCGATCACCACGCCGTCGCCTCTAGTGAGGGAGCGGATATTCACTTCAGTCGGTCCTTTGTAGGTCGTCTCGTCGGTCAGGAGGCGTCGCTGTCACCATGTCGCCGTCAGGCCCCGGTGTGAAGCGTGGGGGCGGCCCCTCATCGTGGGGACGACACTATCGTCCGCCCGAACAGGGTGTCCGCCCGGATCAGCCCGCGGATTACCACCCCGCGCAGGAAACTCACGATTCCGTTACTCGAAGTCTCTGTGACTCTCGGCATTCCAGGCGTTTTCGCCTAGAAGGTCCGTGACGGTGTCACTTCAGCGCGTGTTGCGCTTCGGTGTCCTGACGACGGTCTCCCGTTTCCTTCCACCGTTGGTGCGGCAGGCTTGCGCCACCTGCCCGCCCGTCCCGGCCGGTATTGCGGCCGGGACGTTGACGGCGGGTCTTACGGTCGGCTCCACGGGGCTTCGACACGCGGGGCGTGTCCTGGTCTCCGGCCACTCCGGTACCAGTGGTGCAGGCCGCCGCGAGGGCGACCATGTTGCGGGCTGCGTTCTCGTCCCGGTCCAGGACCAGGCTGCAGGTGTCGCAGGTGAAGACTCGGACATGCAGCGGCAGCTTGGCTTTCACCGCGCCGCAGTGCGAGCAGGTCTTTGAGCTGGGGTGCCAGCGGTTGGCCACGATGGTGGGGCAGTCGTTGCGCCGGCCCTTGTAGGTGAGCTGACGGCGGATCTCCCCGAACCCGGCATCGGCCACCCGGCGGGCGAGTCGCTTGTTGCGGAGCATGCCGGCGACGTTGAGGTCTTCGAGCACGACCGTGCCGTACTCGGCGCGCACGCGGGTGGTGAGCTTGTGCAGCGCGTCGGTCCGCAGGTTCGCTACCCGGTGGTGGATCTTGTTGCGTTCGTGGTTGGCCTTCTCCCACCGTTTTGACGGCTTCTGGCCGGTCATGCGGTCCGGCCCCTGCCGCCGGGAGACGCGGCGGGAATGGAACCTCAGCAGCTTGAGGGCGCCGTCCAGGTGCTTCGGGTTCGGCTCGTACCGTGTCTGTCCGGAACTGTCGGCCAGGACCGCGAGGTGTCTCACGCCCAGGTCGATCCCGACCGCCGCGTCGGGCTGGTCGACGTGGGTGATCTCCCGGGCTGTCTCCACCTGGAAGGAGACGAACCAGCGCCCGCGCTCATGTCGGACGGTCGCGGACAGAATGCGCGCCGTGTCGGCCTGGATGCGAGCCAGGAGCTTGATGGTGGGTTCGTGGGTGCGGATCGTGCCCAGTCGGGGCAGGGTGACGTGCCGACTGTCCGGCTCGATTCGGATCGTGCCGGTGGTGAACCGGCAGGCCAGGCGGGCCTTCCGCTTCGTCTTCTGGCGCGGGACACCCACCCTGGCGCCTTTGCGTTTGCCCTGCTTGGACTTGGCGTAGTTGTCGAATGCGGCGGCCGCGTTCGACAGGCCCGTGTTGTAGGCCTCCTTGGAGTTCTCGTGCCACCAGTTGGCGAATCTCGGGTCGGTGGTCTTGACCCGGTTGAACTCCTTGCGCAGCGCGGGCAGTGACCACGGCCGCCATAGCGTCAACTCCTCCTCGAGGATGCCGTAGGAAGCTTCGGCTTTGCGCTGCCACCACGAGGCAGTCACCCAGGAAACGGCCCAGTTGTAGGCGGCGCGGGCGGCACCGCAGTGCGAGCGCAGCGCCCGTTCCTGACCGGCGTTCGGGTCGAGCGCGAACTTGTAGGCCTGCACGACACAGCCGGGTCGCGGCTTGAACTTCCCGCTCACTCGGCAGCCTCCCCCGCTCTGAAGATCCCCCATCGTATTCAACGAGAACCGCACCCAAAGGTCACGTATTCGATGAGGGAACACTAGTTTCGTCAGCGGTGGCGAAGACCCGGGCCCCGGGCCTGCGCTGCGCAGGCGCGCTATCCCGGTCGGGGGACCTCGCACCGGGACGACACAGGTCAAGAGGGGCTGAAATGCACTGATGGATAGTTCAACGGCCGTTGTCTACTTCTTAGACCCTGTCCTACATGGTCAGTTTGAGGAACCGCTTGTAGCAGCAGAGGGCGGATGCCAGCCCGAGAAAGGCCAGGTAGTTGCCTGGTTTCCGCTCGTAGCGGTGGTTGAGACAGCGGTAGCCGGTCAGCCAGGACATGGTGCGTTCGATGACCCATCTGCGTCGGCCGAGTCGCTCGCTGGAGTCGATGCCCTTGCGGGCGATGTGGACGCCGATGCGTTTACCCCATAGCCATCGTCGCAGGTGAGGGATGTCGTACGCCTTGTCTGCATGAAGACGCACGGGTTTGGAGTCGGCCGCGTGGAATTCGTGTCCCATGTGGAAATGGGACAGCATCGGCTTCAGGGCGAGGCTGTCGTGGGTGTTGGCCGCGGAGAGCCCGACCCGTAGGGGCAGTCCGTTCGCGTCGGACAGGACATGCATCTTGGAACCGGGCTTACCCCGGTCCACGGGGCTCGGACCTGCAAGTTCGCCCCCCTTTTAGCCCTCACGTGGGCTGAATCGAGGACCGCCCGAGACAGGTCGACCAGGTCCTGCTCGTCCAGGAGCTGGAGAACTTTCTGATGCAGCCGCCCCCATACTCCGGCGCGAGACCAGATGGCGAAGCGGCGGTGCACGGTCGACTTTGACGCTCCGAAGCACGGTGGCAACGCCCGCCAAGCACAGCCGCTGACCAGAACGTAGATGATCGCGGCAAACACCGCCTCATCATCGATGTTCGCGACCCCGCCGCCCTGCGGACGCACCCGCGCCGGCGGCAACAACGGCCTTGCCAACTCCCACAAGCCGTCCGGTACAGTCCATCCCCACCGTCCACTCCCCATGCCCAACACAACCGCCAACTGACCATGTAGGACACGGTCTTAGACCCTGTCCTACGTGGTGATCGCTCGTTGGGCTGTCTATGGGGCGGGGTACGTGGAGTTGGATTGTTCCGGACGGGCTGTGGGAGATCGCCGAGCCGCTGATCCCACCGTCGAAGGTGCGGCCGCAGGGCGGCGGGACGCAGGACACGCCTGATGAGACGCTGTTCGCGGCGATCATCTACGTGCTGGTCAGCGGTTGTGCCTGGCGGGCGCTGCCGCCATGTTTCGGCATATCAAAGTCGACCGCCCACCGCCGGTTCCTGATCTGGTCGAGAGCCGGCGTCTGGGGGCGGCTGCACGAAGCCGTGCTGCACCGGCTCGACGACGCCGGCCTCGTCGACGTCACCCGCGTCGTCCTGGACACCGCCCACGTCCGGGCTGAAAAGGGGGCGAACACACAGGTCCGAGCCCCGTGGACCGGGGCAAGCCGGGTTCCAAGATGCACGTCCTGTCGGACGCGAACGGACTGCCCCTCCTTGTCGGCGTCTCGGCCGGCAACACCCATGACAGCGAAGGGCTGAAGCCCATGGTCGAGGGTCACCAAACGAGACACGACCCCCACCGCGTGTGCGCCTCACGTTCGCTTCAAATCTGTTACTAGAAGACTGGGCACCGATTTACAGAGCCGGACACATGATCGAGGTTACCTGTGTACACCCATCCCTTTTTCGTGCCGCCGTCAGGGCGAACGAGGATCCAGGGGTTTCCAGCGCTGTTTGTAAAGGAGCACCACGCGAAGACCTTTGCGCCACTGCGAACGATGCCAATGTCATCGCAGTCACTATAAGGGCCAGCCCGTAAATTCAGATCCTTATTGGTTCTGAATACACCGCTAGAATTATTCTCGATAACGCCGCCTTGGTTGCAGTGCCATGGATCCGCGCTAGCGCTGCTAGCGCCAAGCCCAACTCACTCCCTGCCTCTCTATATTTTCTGACGGACCACTCCGTCACCCCTACCCGCGGACCTAGCGACCTCAAGAGGACGGACAAGCTCACGGCGACCTCGCAAGGCGCTGAATCCACTGATCCGCTGCATTAACTAAGCCGACTCGCACGATCTTGCATGCGCAGTCACGAACTGTCGCGAGAAATGAAGCTGGCGTTATGCAACCGTGATGAGCGTCCATAATTGGATACGTGAATTCCGGGCGATTTTTCGAAGTCTCGCATGACATGTCCGGAGGCCTGAGTGAATCTGAGCACCCCTCTAAACGCCCGGATGGAGAACGTGGAGGCGAAGTGGAGAGGGTTGCGGTGCTCCTGCACCACCGCGGCCTAAAGAGCCGGCGTCTTACCACTCCATCGCCCTACCCCGACATCCACAGGGGCGTGCAGTCGGAAGGACACATCGTCCGTGCGCGACAGTGCCGGGTGCCGGGCCGTATTTGGGGGCTGCGGAAGGGTGCTCGGCACTCACAACGAGGAGCGCGGCGAGGCTGCGGGCGAGCGCCAAGTAGGTTGCACGCCATGACTAGCGCCTCACCCGTTTGCCCCGAGTGCGAGCAGCCGCTGAAGGCGGGTGCCTTTGTCCTCAGCGGCCGAGAAGATGCCGCATGCTGTGGCGGTGCCCTAGTCGACATCTCTGGTGGAAGTGGGCTGACCGTGACGATCCGCTGGAGCCCTGCCCGTACCCACAACTCTGGTCCTGACATCCACCGCCGACATCAACGGCGTCGTACAGACGCAGTCTTGGAGAGCCATGCTCGACAACTGCCACCCTGCCGGGACCAGGAACCCAGTCCGTCACCAGGAGCTCCTAAGGCGCCATCTCATTTGGCAAGTCTGCGGTAGCAGATAAGGGTGCAGGCGATGCTGGTGAAGGCCAGGAAGTGCTCGGCTTTGCGCTCGTAGCGGCGGTGCAGTCGACGGCATCCAGCAAGCCAGGACATTGTGCGTTCTATGGTCCAGCGGTGGCGGCCCAGGCGAGTCGAGGACTCGATGCCCTTGCGGGCGATGCGGTGTCTGATGCCGCGCTGGCGTAACCATCGCCGCAGGTGGTCGTAGTCGTATCCCTTGTCGGCGTGGAGTTTTGCCGGTCGGCACCGTCGGCGTCCGCGCCGGGAACGGATCGGCGGTATGCCCTGCACCAGCGGGATCAGCGCCTGGCTGTCATGGAGGTTCGCCCCAGAGATTCCGACGGACAGGGGCAGGCCGGTCCGCTCGGTGATCAGGTGGATCTTCGAGCCGTACTTGCCCCGATCGACAGAATTGGGGCCCGTCAGCTCTCCCTTTTCAGGGCCCGCATGTTCACCGAGTCGATCGCGCAGCGGGACCAGTCCAACTCGCCGCGGGAACCGAGTTCGTCGAGGACCAGGCGGTGCAGTTTGCCCACACCCGCGCCTTGGACCACTCGGCAAACCGCCGGTGAGCCGTCGCTCCCGACGGACCGAACGACGCGGACGGCAACTGCTGCCAGGTGCAGCCCGACGTGGCTACGAACACGATTGCGGCCAGCACCTCCCGGTCACCGTGCCGGCGTCTACCGCCGCCCTGAGGTCGCGATGGAGCCTCCGGGACCACCCGCTGGAATATCTCCCACAACTCATCCGGCACCAGCCGCTCAACGATCGAAACCACGACCGACAGCCTACCGATCCAAATGAGATGACGTCTTAAGGAAACCTGCAATGCCGTCCGAGATCCCCTGCGCCGCCTTCTGCCGCCACGCACCACTGGTCAGCAGTGCCGCGTCCTTGTTATCGCGCATGTTGCCGCACTCGACGAACACCTTGGGAACCGTTGACAGATTGAGACCGCCCAGGTCCGTGCGGGTGTCGAGTCCGGTGCCGTCGCCGATGTAGTTGGAGGGCGCACTGCCCGTGGCGCGGACGAAGTTGCCCGCGATGCGCTCGCCCAGTCCGCGCGAAGGCGCGACGATGGCGCGGGTGTCGGCGGCGCCCGCGTGCACGCTGCCCGGCAGGATGACGTGGAAGCCGCGGTTGCCGGCCGCGGAGCCGTCCGCGTGGACCGAGACGACGGCGTCCGCGTGCGCCGCGTTGCCGATCCGGGCGCGCTCGTCCACGCACGGGCCGTAGGGCCGGTCGCCGTCCTGGGTCAGTTTCACCGTGGCGCCCTGCTCCTGGAGCAGCGTGCGCATCCGGTGGGCGACGTCGAGGGTGAACTCGGCTTCCGCGTAACCGGAGTTGGTGGCCGTGCCCGTGGTGTCGCACTCCTTCGAGTTCGTGCCGATGTCCACCTGGCGGTTGATCTCGGCCGTGTGCCGGAAGTTGCCCGGGTTGTGGCCCGGATCGATGACGACCACCTTGCCCTTGAGGGGGCCGGAGGCGGCGGGCGCGGAGGCGGTGGAGGCCGCGCTCGGGCCCGGCTGCTTGGCGTCGTCGGGGGCGGAGTCCGTCGGCGCGGATGACCGCGCGGAGGCCGACGCGCTCGACGACGCGGGCGTCCCGACCGCCCCCGCCGATCCTCCGTCGGATCCGCCCACCGCCTCGTACACCAGCCAGCCGAGCAGCGCGCCCGGCACGAGGGCGGCGACCGCGACGGTCAGGGGGCCGCGCCGGGAGCGGCGGGGCCGGGGAGGTTCGAAGTCCGGGCCTACGTACGACACGACTGCCACCTTACGGGCCGGCCACCTGCTCCGCGGACCCCGGCGCACCACGGGCCAGGGGGCCTTGGAGTCATGCGGAGGCGATCGTGGACGCGGGTCAGAGTCCCGGCCCGGTCCGCCGCAGCACCCGCAGCGAGTCCGTCACGGAGACCTCCGCGAAGGCACCGGACGCCAGGGCCCGGAGGTAGAGGCGGTAGGGGGCCTGGCCGGTGAACTCGTCCACCGGGTCCGGGAACACGTCGTGGATGACGAGCAGTCCGCCCTCGGCGACATGGGGCGCCCAGCCCTCGTAGTCGGCGTTCGCGTGCTCGTCGGTGTGGCCGCCGTCGATGAAGACCAGGCCGAGGGGGGTGCCCCAGACCTTGGCGACCTGCGGCGAGCGGCCGACCAGCGCCACCACGTGCTCCTCCAGCCCGGCGCGGTGCAGCGTGCGGCGGAAGGTCGGCAGGGTGTCCATCAGGCCGATCTCGCGGTCGACCGTCTCCGGGTCGTGGTACTCCCAGCCCGGCTGCTGTTCCTCGCTGCCCCGGTGGTGGTCGACGGTGAGCGCCGTGACGCCGGCCTCGCGGGCCGCGTCGGCGAGCAGGATCGCGGACCGCCCGCAGTACGTGCCCACCTCTAGAAGTGGCAGGCCGAGTCGCCCGGCCTCCACGGCCGCCGCGTACAGGGCGAGGCCCTCACCGGCGGGCATGAACCCCTTCGCGGCCTCGAAGGCGGCCAGGATCTCGGGCTTGGGGGCCGCGGGCATGAAGGGTCCTCTCGGTCGTACGTCCTTCCGGGCGCCCATGGTGCACCACGCCCCCTCTCCCGACGCACCACACCCCCGTCTCTTGGGCGACGGGGGTGTGAGGAGCGGGCGGTGTCGGGGATCGTCAGGCGGAGACGGTCGCGCTCGGCAGCGGCAGGTCCACAGCGACCTCGCGCTCGTCGCCCGCGTGGGTCGCCGCGGAGGCGAGCGGGCCGTGTCCGGCCGCCTTGGCGGCCAGGACGTACGGACCCTGGGCCGGGACGGCGAGGGTGTAGCTGCCGTCCTCGGCGGAGAGGGTCGCGCCGGCCTGGCGGCCGCTGCGGTCGATCAGGGTGACCTTGGCGCGGGCGACGGGAGTGCCGGCGGCGTCCAGGACGCGTCCCCGGAAGCCGCCGAGAGCCTCCACGGCGCGCTCCAGGTTGGCGTCCTCCTCGCTGCTCGCGCGCAGCTGGGGCTTGGCCGCCGGGCGGTTGCGGGGCAGGAGCAGGGCCATCAGGAGGCCGACCGCCACCGCGCCCGTCGCGATCAGGAAGGAGACCCGGAAGCCGTGCATGGTCGGGATCGCGACGCCGTTCACGTTGTTCGCGGTGTTGGCGAGGACCATGCCGATGACGGCGCTCGACACGGACGTGCCGATGGAACGCATCAGGGTGTTCAGGCCGTTCGCGGCGCCCGTCTCCGACGCCGGGACCGCGCCGACGATCAGCGCGGGCAGGGAGGAGTAGGCGAGGCCGATGCCCGCGCCCAGGATGACCGCGATGACCAGGCTCTGCCAGGGGGCGCTCATCAGGCCGAGGCCGGCGCCGTAGCCGATCGCGATGATCAGCATGCCGAGGATCAGGGTGACCTTGGGGCCGTACTTGGCCGACAGGCGGGCGTACACGGGGGCCGTGAACATCATGGTCAGGCCGAGCGGTGCCACGAGCAGGCCCGCCACGACCATCGACTGGCCGAGGCCGTAGCCGGTGGCCTTGGGCAGCTGGAGGAGCTGGGGCAGGACCAGCGAGACGACGTAGAACGAGACGCCGACCATGATCGAGGCGAGGTTGGTGAAGAGCACCGCCGGGCGGGCCGTGGTGCGCAGGTCCACCAGGGGAGCCTTGACGCGCAGCTCCATCACGCCCCACAGGACGAGGACGACGGCGGACGCGCCGAACAGGCCGAGCGTGGTCCCGGACGTCCAGCCCCAGTCGCTGCCCTTGGTGATCGGCAGAAGGAAGAGGACGAGGCCCACGGAGAGACCGATCGCGCCCGCGACGTCGAAGGTGCCCTTGGCGCGCAGCGGTGACTCCGGCACGACGAGAAGGGTGAGGGCGATGGCCAGGACACCGATGCCGGCCGCGCCGTAGAAGAGGGCGTGCCAGTCGGCGTGCTGGGCGACCAGGGCCGCGGCCGGCAGGGCGAGGCCGCCGCCGACGCCGATCGAGGAGCTCATCAGGGCCATCGCCGAGCCGAGCTTCTCGCGGGGCAGCATGTCGCGCATCAGGCCGATGCCGAGCGGTATCGCGCCCATCGCGAAGCCCTGGAGGGTACGGCCGGCGATCATCGTGAGCAGGTCGCTGGTGAGGGCGCTGACCAGGGCGCCGACGACCATCACCGAGAGGCTGAGGATCAGCATGCGCCGCTTGCCGTAGAGGTCGCCGAGGCGGCCCATGATCGGCGTCGCGACGGCGCCGGAGAGCAGGGTCGAGGTCAGCACCCAGGTGGCGTTGCTCGGCTCGGTGTCCAGCAGCTGCGGCAGGTCCTTGATGACCGGGACGAGCAGGGTCTGCATCACCGCGACCACGATGCCCGCGAAGGCGAGCACCGGGACCACGGTCCCGCTCGCTTTGCGTACGGGCTGGTCGGTCGACGTGTGCGTCATGGAGTGGGGCCTCCAGGCCGGGGGTTCAGGTGGTCCCGTGCGGGATACGTGCAAGGTGAACCCCGTGCGCCGGGGCAACTATTCCGATGCTTCGGCCTCCTAACGAATTCTTTATCTTCTCTTGGGACTGGGCCGGAATGCCGAGGAAGAGGGAGCCAGGAGGGGTCGGGAGCGTGGTGGAGGCGGGAGTGGCGGAGGCGGGTGGTGGGGAGCATGGGGAGGCGGGAGTGGCCGGAGGCGGTTGAGAGCATGACCGGCATGCTCGAAGCCGCTGACGACACCCGCGTCCCCCGTCGCCGTACCGCGCCGCCGACCTGGCTGGTCGTCGCCCTCGCGTGTGCCGGACAGTTCCTGGTCGTGCTCGACGTGTCCGTCGTGAACGTGGCACTGCCGTCGATGCGGCCCGACCTGGGGCTGAGCCAGCAGGGACTCCAGTGGGTCGTCAACGCCTACGCCATCGCCTTCGCCGGGTTCATGCTGCTCGGCGGCCGGGCCGGTGACCTCTACGGCCGCAAGCGGATGTTCCTGGTCGGCCTCGGGCTGTTCACCGTGGCCTCGCTGGGCGGCGGACTCGCCCAGGAGGGCTGGCAGCTGCTGGTGGCCCGCGCCGCGCAGGGACTCGGCGCGGCGGTGCTCGCGCCCTCGACGCTGACCATCCTCACGTCGGCCGTCCCGGAGGGCGCCGCACGCGCGCGTGCCATCGCGACCTGGACGGCGGTCGGCGCGGGCGGCGGGGCGGCCGGCGGACTGGTCGGCGGAATCCTGGTGGACGTGCTGTCCTGGCGCTGGGATTCCGTCGACCCCGGCGATCCGCTCGGCGGAGGGCTCCCCGGTGAACTGGTTCGTGTGCCTGGCGCCGAAGGGGACCGCCTACAAGTCGGTGGAGGTGACGGGGTAGGACGTGGGGGCCGACGCGGTGAGCCCGGCTACAGCCACCCCTGCCGTCGGGCCTCCCGCATCGCCTCCGTGCGGTTGCGGGTGCCTGTCTTGCCGATGGCGGCGGAGAGGTAGTTGCGGACCGTGGACTCCGAGAGGTGGAGCTCGGTGGCGACGTCGGCGACGGTCGCGCCGTCCGCCGAGGCCTTGAGGACGTCGCACTCGCGGGGCGTGAGGGGGTTTGGTCCGGCGCTGAGCGCGGCCGCGGCGAGTGCGGGGTCGATCACGGTCTCGCCGGTCAGGACGCGGCGGATCGCGGCGGCGAGTTCCTCCACGGGGCCGTCCTTGACGAGGAAGCCCGCGGCTCCGGCCTCCATGGCCCGGCGCAGATAGCCGGGCCGGCCGAAGGTGGTGAGGATCAGCACACGGCAGTCGGGTGCCTCGTCGCGGAGCCGGGCGGCGGCGTCCAGGCCGCTCATCCCGGGCAGTTCGATGTCGAGGAGGGCGACATCGGGGCGGTGGGTCAGGGCCGCGTCCACGATGGCGTCCCCGGCCGCCACCTGCGCCACGACCTCGATGTCCGCCTCCATCCCGAGCAGCAGGGCGAGCGCTCCGCGCATCATCCCCTGATCCTCGGCGAGCAGAACTCGGATGGAGGTGGCGGCCCGCTGATCCCGCGGCATCTCGTTCACGACCCAAGGGTAGGGCGCGGGGGCAGGCCGTGCCCTGAGCGGCGGAGCGCTGACCTCACCGGGCGATGCCCTCTGTTGCGCGGTGGCCCCGCTGTTTGCTCGGGGGGTGGGAAGTGGCGCTGCGCTCCGGCGGTCGGGGGCCGGTGCAGGTGCCTGGCCGACTGGTCCCGTCGACTCCGTGGGACTCACGGGCAGTTTGGGGAGGGGAGGCGCTGATTGGACGGTTCAGAGGCCGGCTGTAGGTGCCTTGCCGATGGCCTCCGTCAACTCTGCGGTATTCGTTGGCAGTTTGGGGAGGGGTGGCGCTGATTGGACGGTTCAGAGGCCGGCTGTAGGTGCCTTGCGATGGCCTCCGTCAACTCCGCGGTATCCGTGGGTGGTTTTGCGAGGGGCGGTGCTGGATTGGACGGTCAGGGGTCGGCGTAGGTGCCTCGGCGCCTGCCTCCGTCGACTCCGCGCGGGAGCCACGCGTAGTTCCTGGAGGGCGGCGGCGCTGCGCGGGGCGGTCAGGGGGCCGGCGTACCGACCTCGCCGACTGCCCCCGTCATCTCCACCGCGCCCACCGGCAGGTCCGCGGTCACCACGAACCCGCCCCGCGTCCCCGGACCCGGCCCCGCCTCCAGCGATCCGCCCGCCGCCGCGAGCCGTTCCCTCAACCCCTTCAGTCCTGTGCCGCCGACTCCCGGGGCTGCGGCGAGCGGCTCCGTGGAGGCGGACGGCCCACGGCCGTCGTCCGTGACGCGCAGGCGGGCCCGTTCCGGCGTGCTCTCCACGGCGATCTCGACCCGCGTCGCCCCGCTGTGCCGGACGGCGTTGGTGACCGCCTCGCGGACCACCCAGCCGAGCAGCACCTCCGTCCGGGCGGCGAGAGGCGGGCCGGACCGCAGGACCACGGGATCGATGCCCGCGGCCGGCAGTACCGAGCGGGCCCGGTCGAGTTCGGTGCCGAGGCTGCCCTCGCGGTAGCCGGTCACCGCCTCGCGGATCTCGGTGAGCGCCTGTCGGCCGACGGACTCGATGTCGGTGATCTGGGCCAGTGCCGCCGTCAGGTCACGGTCGGCCAGCCGGCGGGCCGCCTCCGACTTCACCACGATCACCGACATGGTGTGCCCGAGCAGGTCGTGCAGATCGCGGGAGAAGCGCAGCCGTTCCTCCTCGACGGCACGCCGGGCCAGTTGCTCGCGGGCCGCCGTGAGTTCCCGTACGGCCTCGGACAGGGAGAGGATCGCCGCCGTCACCATCGTCGAGATCCAGGTCGCGTACGCGGTGTCGAGGCCGCCCCAGCCCTCGTGGGTGACGGAGGCCGCGGCGGCGAGCAACGCCACGGCCGCGCCGGCCCAGCGAAGCTGCGGCATCCGCACGATCGCGCCCGTCGCGAGGCCGAGCAGGGGGAAGAACAGCAGCCAGTTGCCGCCGTATCCGAAGGCCAGGGCACAGGTCACCAGCCCCATCAGCACCAGCGCCACCCGCGTGGAGACCGCCTCCCGGGCCTCCTTCACGAAGGCGCGGAACGCCACGTAGACGTAGAGGGAGTTGAAGGTGAACAGGCCGAGGCCGCCGATCCAAGGGTTGGGGGTCTCGCCCTGGAAGAGGTTGGAGAGAGAACCCATGCCCATCAGCAGCCAGGGCAGCAGGCTGAAGCCGCTGGGTGCCGGGCCGCGCTGCTCGGGGGCCAGGCCGGCCTTCCGGGGGGCCTTGCACTGGGCCTTGAGTCGGACCTTGTTCTCAGGCATGACCACGACGCTACGCACTCGCCCGCCCGCCCGGCAGATGCGCTTGTACGGACCGAGGCAGGACAAATGTCACGGGACGCCGTTCCGCCGACGACCGACCTGACACTCCGTCAGGAGCCTTCACAACTGTGAGGCGCTGGGCTATACAGGGGTCGCCGGACTGGAACGCGTTCTAGGTCGGCCCCGTGTCGACCTCGGTGCGGCCGACGGTGCGGACGGCCGTACCGAGGTCTCTGAGCCCTCAGGAGCAGGGAGCCCCATGCCCATCGACGCAGCCAAGGCCCTGGCCGCCGAGCCCCGTTCCGGCGAGATCGCCTGGACCGCGAAGGACGTCCAGCTCTACCACCTGGGCATCGGCGCGGGCATCCCCGCCACCGACCCCGACGAGCTGCGCTACACCCTGGAGTCCCGGCTGCACGTCCTGCCGAGCTTCGCCACCGTCGCGGGCGCCGGCTCGCCCGGGGTGATCAGCGGTCTGTCCATGCCCGGCGTCGACGTCGACCTGGCCCGCGTCCTGCACGGCGGCCAGAGCCTGGAGATCCACCGCCCCCTGCCGGTCGAGGGCAGGGCCACCGCGACCTCCCGCATCGCCGGCGTGTACGACAAGGGGAAGGCGGCCGTCCTCGTGATGCGCACCGAGGTCGCCGACGCCGACGGCCCGCTGTGGACCAACGACGCCCAGATCTTCGTCCGCGGAGAAGGCGGCTGGGGCGGCGACCGCGGCCCCTCCGCCCGACTCGAACCACCCGTCGGCGAGCCCGACCGGATCGTCGAGCGCCCGGTCCGCGAGGACCAGGCCCTGCTCTACCGCCTCTCCGGCGACCGGAACCCGCTGCACGCCGACCCGGAGTTCGCCAAGGTCGCCGGGTTCGAGCGGCCCATCCTGCACGGGCTGTGCACGTACGGCATCACGCTCAAGGCGGTCGTCGACACGATGCTCGCCGGGGACGTGACCCGGGTGCGTGGATACGCCACCCGGTTCGCCGGGGTCGTGTACCCGGGCGAGACCCTGCGCGTGCGCATGTGGCGGCAGGAGGGAGCAGTGCGGGTGGCCGTCCACGCGGTCGAGCGGGACGACACCCCGGTCCTGGCCGACACGGTCGTCGAACACTCCTGAGCCACCGGGCCACCGGCCACCGGCCCTCGGCCCCGGCACCAGCCAACGACCACCGCGCCATCGGGCCACCGGCCACCGGGCACCGGGCCCTCGGCCCCGGCCACCGGCCACCGGCCACCGCGCCATCGGGCCACCGGCCACCGGCCCTCGGCCCCGGCCACCAGCCAACGACCACCGGCCACCGGCCCTCGGCCCCGGCCAACGACCACCGCGCCACCGGCCATCGGGCCACCGGCCACCGCGCCACCGGCCACCGGGCCGCCGGCCACCGGGCCGCCGGCCATCCGACCGCCGACCAGGGCCACCGACGACCGACCCACCGACGACCGACCCACCGACGACCGACCCAGCCTCTCGAGGGGAGCCGCACCATGCGCGCAGCCGTACTGCACGAGATCGGCCAGGACAAGCTGGAGGTCCTCGACGACGTCGAGGCGGTGGGGTTCGGCCCCGGCAAGGCGAGGATCCGGGTGCGGGCCACCGGGCTGTGCCACTCGGATTTGTCCGCGATGGGCGGCGTACTGCCGCAGCCGGCGCCGTTCGTGCCCGGCCACGAGGGCGCCGGGGAGATCCTCGAAGTGGGGGAGGGCGTCAGCCATCTGAAGCCCGGCGACCGGGTCGTCGTCTGCTGGCTGCCCGCCTGCGGTGTCTGTCCCGCCTGCAAGCGCGGCCAGACCCAGCTGTGCCTGGCCGGGTTCATGAACGCGGGCACCCCCAACTTCAGGCGCCCCGCCGGTGACGTCTTCGGCTTCGCCGGCACCGGCACCTTCGCCGAGGAGGTCGTGGTCGACGCCGGCTGCGCGGTGCCGATACCGGACGACGTGCCCTTCGACATAGCCGCGCTCATCGGCTGCGGGGTGACGACGGGACTGGGTGCCGCGCTCAACACCGCGGACGTGGAGGCGGGTTCGTCGGTCGCCGTCATCGGCTGCGGTGGTGTCGGCATCTCCGCGATCCAGGGCGCTCGCCTCAAGGGCGCCGCCGAGATCGTCGCGGTCGACCCGGTCGCCTCGCGCCGCGAGTCCGCGCTCAGGTTCGGCGCGACCAGGGCCGTCTCGCCCGACGAACTGGCCGACGCCAAGCAGCAGGTCACCGCCGGTGAGGGCTTCGACTACGTCTTCGAGGTCGTCGGCCGCTCCGCCACCGCCCGCACGGCGTACGACACCACGCGGCGCGGCGGCACCCTGGTCGTCGTCGGCGCGGGCGCCATGGACGACTTCCTCCAGCTCAACATGTTCGAGCTGTTCTTCGACGAGAAGCGGATCCTGCCGTCCATGTACGGCGGCGGGGACGTCCTGCGCTCCTACGAGCGGACCATCGCCCTGTGGCGGGCCGGCCGCGTCGACCTGGACGGCCTGATCACCCACCGGGTGCCGCTGAGCGAGATCAACGAGGCACTCGACCAGATGCGGACGGGGACGGCCCTCCGTACCTGCATCGAGATCTGAGGACCCCGGATGTCACTGCCACTGGAGGGACTCTCCGCGATCGTCACCGGCGCGGGCCGCGGCCTCGGCCGGGCCGAGGCGCTGGAGCTGGCCCGGCTCGGCGCGGCCGTCGTCGTCAACGACTTCGGGCAGCCCGGCCGGGACGGCTCGGGCGAAGCCTCCGCCGCCCCCGCCGAACAGGTCGCCGCCGAGATCCGCACGGCCGGCGGAAAGGCCCTCGCCCACACCGGGGACGTCGCCGACTTCCGACAGGCGGAAGAACTGGTCGCGTCGGCGATCGCCGAGTTCGGCAAGCTGGACATCCTGGTCAACAACGCGGGCATCCTGCGCGACCGCATGGTGTTCTCGATGACCGAGGACGAGTGGGACGCGGTGATCCGCGTCCACCTCAAGGGCCACTTCAACACCACCCACTTCGCGGCCGCGCACTGGCGCCAGCGGTCCAAGGCGGCCGACGGTCCGGTGTACGGGCGGATCGTGAACACCTCCTCGGAGGCGTTCCTCGCGGGATCCGCCGGCCAGCCCAACTACGCGGCGGCGAAGGGAGGCATCGTCGGGCTCACCACGTCGACGGCCCTCGCGCTCGCCAAGTACGGCGTGACCGCCAACGCGATCTGCCCGCGCGCCCGCACCCGGATGACCGAGGACGTCTTCGCCGGGTTCGAGCAGCCCGCCGACGGACTGGACCCCCTCGCCCCCGAGCATGTCGCCCCGCTCGTCGGCTACTTGGCCTCGCCCGCTGCCGCCCGGGTCAACGGCCAGCTGATCGTCGTACACGGCGGCATGGTCGCGATCGTCGAACGGCCGCGCGTCCAGGCCAAGTTCGACAGCAAGCAGGACACGTTCACGTACGACGAACTGGACGCGCTGCTCACCCCGCACTACGCGCAGCGGCCGCCGGGGGAGACCTTCGCGGCGGCGGACGTACTGGGGCTGCGGCGCTCGTGACGCCGGACGGGCGGGGTCCGGCGTTGTGACCCGACGCGACGGTCCGATCCAACGCGACGGCCCCCGGCATCCATGGATGCCGGGGGCCGTGGAAAAGAAGCCGAGTGCCTGAGGCTTCGTCAGGCCGCGTACTCGGTCTGCGTCTGCTCGACCGGCTTGCGGTGACGACCGCGGGGGGCCGCCTGGGCGGCCGTCTCGCCGTCGTGCTGCACCGAAACCGGACCCCGGTGCCGGCCGTGGCCGGTGGACTCCTGGACGTCGGCAGTGTGCTGGTTCGTGCTGGCGTCACTCATCGGAAAACTCACCCCGTCAACATGATCTTTCAAACAGCCGGGCGAGTTTAACCGGCGCCCCACACCCCCGATCCAGGCGGCCACGCCAACCGCCACTACTTCGTTACAAGACGCCCCAACGGCGCTTCCTGAAGCGGCACAGGGTGCAGCGCGACGGGGCCCGGAGGGTCCGGTTCCGACGGCTCGCCGGACGCCGGAAGCCACGTCCCCGACGGCGACTCAGCGGCCGTACCGTCCCGGGCCGGACCCTCCGCCCCCGTGCCCCCCGCTTCCCTCGTCGTCCCCGGCGCCCCCGGCGCCCCCGGCGCCCCCGTGCCCCCCGCGTCCCTCGCTTCCTCCGAGGGCGCTGCCACGCGCGCCACCCCGCACGGCGCCTCGGCCGTCGCGTACGGCAGGTGGAGCACCCCGTCCCCGGTCCAGAGTCCCGCGCCCGCCAACCATCCCTGGGGCGGCGGGACATGGTGCATCCGGCGCTGCGCGGGCCGCCACACCCCGACCCAGCTGCCGACCGGGCCGTCGACCCGCAAGGCCACCGCGCAGCTCTCCGGCGTCAGCACCTGCCCGGGCTGGATGGCGAACGGCGTGACCGTGCAGTCGGGCACCCGCAGGCACTCCGGGAAGCGCACCGGCAGGGTGCTGCCCAGGACCCCCCAGCCCAGCCGGTCGTGCCCCGGCGACGGCGCGTCCGAGCGGATCAGCAGCAGTCCGCTGTCCGGGTCGGCGAGCAGCAGCCGGTCGTCGCTGTCCGCCGCGATCTGGAGCAGCGGCGAGACCTCGCCGCCGCGCTCCAGGTCGACCACGACGGCCTTCGTACGGCCGCCGACCTCCCGGTCCAGGGCCAGCATCCGACCGGCGTGGTCGAGCCACACCCCGCCCGAACAGCGCCCCGGCACCTCGGCGAGGTGCTCCGGCCCGAACGCGCCGCCGGCGACCAGCCACACCGCGCTGGAGCGCCGGCCCACGGCGACGGCGTACGCCTTCTCGCCACCGGGTGCCGGCGGCAGCAGCCTCAGCCGGGTGCCCTCGTCGGGGCACTCGACCGCGCCCAGCGGCAGCTCGCCGGTGCCGGGGCCGGTCGGGTAGAGGAGCGAGAAGGTGTGCCGTCCGCCCGCGAGGCGCCGGATGAGGACCCGTCCGTCACCCATCGGCTGCACCTCGGTGCCGGGCTCCTCGGGCTGGTTGCCGGGCAGCGGCACCGCGTACGGCTCGGGGCCGTCCAGCGTCCAGCGCTCCGGGAACCAGGAGTCGCCGTCCCGCGTGAGGCGGGCGGCGTAGGCACCGTCCGCCGTGATGGCGCACTCCGGCCGCGGGGCACCATCCGCGTCTTCCGCCGAAGGCTCGATCGCACAGGCCGTCATCGTCTGGTCACCTCCGGCAACGAAGCTAGTTTGCGTACGCACACACGGGGGACCGGCGAGCTGTCACTTCACACAAAGGAGTGGCCCAGGAACGATTCGCCTGAGGAACCCGGGGCGACTGTGCTGGGCGGAGCAACCGACGGCGGCACCGGTTCAGTGGCGGAGAACAGCCAGGTAGCCTTTCCTCGTGCCCCGTCTGTCTGAAGTCATCACCGCGCTGGAGAACCTGTGGCCCGCCGCGCGGGCCGAGTCCTGGGACGCGGTCGGCACCGTCGTGGGCGACCCCGACCAGGAGGTCACGCGGGTCCTGTTCGCCGTCGACCCGGTCCAGGAGATCGTCGACGAGGCGGTGAAGCTGGGAGCCGGCCTGCTGGTCACCCACCACCCCCTCTACCTGCGCGGTACGACGACGGTCGCGGCCTCCACCGTCAAGGGCCGCGTGGTGCACACGCTGATCAAGAACGACATCGCGCTGCACGTCGCCCACACCAACGCCGACAAGGCGGACCCGGGCGTCTCCGACGCCCTCGCCGGGGCGCTCGACCTGCGCGTCGTACGACCCCTGGTGCCGGACCCCACCGACCCCGACGGCCGCCGCGGCCTCGGCCGGATCTGCGAACTCGACCACCCGCTGACCGTCCGCGAACTCGCCGCCCGCGCCGCCGAACGGCTGCCCGCCACCGCGCAGGGCATCCGGGTGGCGGGCGACCCCGAGGCCGTGGTCCGCACGGTCGCCGTGAGCGGCGGCTCGGGCGACAGCCTCTTCGACGACGTCCGCGCGGCCGGTGTCGACGCCTTCCTCACCGCGGACCTGCGTCACCACCCGGCGTCGGAGTTCGTCGCGGTGCACGCCCACAGTCCCCTCGCGCTGCTCGACGCGGCGCACTGGGCCACCGAGTGGCCCTGGTGCGAGCTGGCCGCCACCCAGCTCGACGAGATCTCCGACCGCAACGGATGGGACCTTCGCGTCCACGTCTCCAAGACGGTCACCGACCCTTGGACCGCCCACGCGGCGTCCGTCACCGCCACCAAAAACCTGGGAGCCCCCAACTGAACGCCGCGCCCGCCGACCAGATCCGCCTTCTCGACGTCCAGGACCTCGACGTCCGTCTGCAGCAGCTCGCGCACAAGCGCAGGTCGCTGCCCGAGCACGCCGAGATCGAGGCGTTGACCAAGGACCTGACCCAGCTGCGCGACCTCCTCGTGGCCGCGCAGACCGAGGAGAGCGACACCGCCCGCGAGCAGATCAAGGCCGAGCAGGACGTGGACCAGGTGCGCCAGCGCGCCGCCCGCGACCAGCAGCGCCTGGACTCCGGCGCGGCCACCTCCCCCAAGGACCTCGAGAACCTCCAGCGCGAGATCGCCTCCCTCGCCAAGCGGCAGGGCGACCTGGAGGACGTCGTCCTCGAGATCATGGAGCGCCGCGAGTCCGCGCAGGAGCGAGCCGCCGAGCTGACCGAGCGGGTCGCCTCCGTCGAGTCGAAGATCGAGGACGCGACGGCCCGCCGGGACGCCGCCTTCGAGTCCCTCGACAGCGAGGCGGCCACGGCGACGAAGGAGCGCGAGGTCATCGCCGCCACGATCCCCGCGGACCTGCTCAAGCTCTACGACAAGCTGCGCGCCCAGCAGGGCGGCGTCGGCGCGGCCAAGCTCTACCAGCGCACGTGCCAGGGCTGCCGCCAGGAGCTCGCGATCACCGACTTCAACGAGGTCCGCGCGGCGGCGCCCGACACGGTCGTCCGCTGCGAGAACTGCCGCCGCATCCTGGTGCGCACGTCCGAGTCGGGTCTCTAGGGCCACGGTAATCCGGTAAGGGGCTTTGGGCGTGCGGGAGTTCATCGTCGAGGCCGACGGCGGGTCACGGGGCAACCCGGGGCCCGCGGGCTACGGATCCGTGGTGATCGACGCGGCGACGGGGGAGACCCTCGCCGAGGCGGCCGAGTACCTCGGCACCACCACGAACAACGTGGCCGAGTACCGGGGCCTGGTGGCCGGCCTGCGCGCCGCGCACGCACTCGACCCCACGGCCAAGGTCCATGTCCGCATGGACTCCAAGCTCGTCGTCGAGCAGATGTCGGGCCGCTGGAAGATCAAGCACCCCGACATGAAGCCGCTGGCGGCGGAGGCGGCACGGATCTTCCCGGCCTCCCAGGTGACGTACGAGTGGATCCCCCGCGAGCAGAACAAGCACGCGGACCGGCTGGCCAACGAGGCGATGGACGCGGGCAAGCGGGGCGAGCAGTGGTCGGCCGCGGCATCCACGGCCGAACTGGACGCGCGCGCGGCGAGAGCGGCGCGTGCGGCGGCTCCTGAGCCTGCGGGCCCGCCGGGGGACGCGGCTGCGGGCGCGGCGCGTGCGCGTGCGGCCATGGCAGGCGGGCGGGATACGGCGGCGACCGGCGCGGGTGGCGCGGCGGCGACCGCTGAGGTCGGGACGGCGGCGACCAGCGCGAGTGGGACGGCGGCGACCGCCGGGGTCGGGACGCTGAAGACCGCTGGGATCGGGAAGCCGACGACCGCCGCGGTCGGGACGACGGCGTCCACTGCGGCTTCTTCTTCTCCTACGCCCGGTTCTTCCCGCCGAGGAGCGGCGGAGCCCCATGGCGGACACCACGGCGGGGATCCACTCGACGGCGGAGCCGCGAAGGCCGACGCCGATGTGCGGGCCGCGAAGGCCGTGGCATCGCCGGGATGGGGTGCGGCCGACATGGGCGCGCCCGCGACTTTCGTTCTCCTGCGGCACGGGGAGACGCCCCTGACCCCCCAGAAGCGGTTCTCCGGGAGCGGTGGGAGTGATCCCTCCCTCTCCGACATCGGCCGGGAGCAGGCGGAGCGGGTCGCCGCGGCGCTCGCCCGGCGCGGCACCGTCCAGGACATCGTCGTCTCGCCCCTGGCCCGTACCCGCGAGACCGCCGCAGCCGTCGCCGCCCGCCTCGGCCTTGAGGTGCGCGTCGACGAGGGCCTGCGCGAGACGGACTTCGGTGCCTGGGAGGGCCTCACCTTCGGCGAGGTCCGTGAGCGCTTCCCGGACGACCTGAACAGGTGGCTGGCCGACCCGGAGGCCGAGCCCACCGGTGGCGGCGAGAGCTTCGCGGCGACCGCCACCCGGATCGCCGCGACCCGTGACAGGCTGGTCGCGGCGTACGCGGGCCGCACGGTCCTGCTCGTCACCCACGTCACGCCGATCAAGACGTTCGTACGACTCGCCCTCGGCGCCCCGCCCGAGTCCCTGTTCCGCATGGAACTGTCGGCGGCCTCCCTGTCGGCGGTGGCGTACTACGCGGACGGCAACGCCAGCGTCCGGCTCCTCAACGACACGTCCCACCTGCGCTGACACCAAGGCCCGCCGCCGCGCGCGCCAGCTCCTCGATCCGCCCCCAGTCCCGCGCCGCCACCGCGTCGGCCGGAAGCATCCAACTCCCGCCCACGCAGCCGACGTTGGGCAAGGACAGATACTCCGGCGCCGACTCGATCCCGATCCCGCCCGTCGGACAGAACCGCGCCTGCGGCAACGGCCCCGCCAGCGACCGCAGATACGCCGTACCGCCCGCCGCCTGCGCCGGGAAGAACTTCATCTCCCGCACTCCGCGCTCCAACAGCGCCACGACCTCCGACGTCGTCGACACCCCCGGCAGGAACGGCACCCCGGACGCCCCCATCGCCTCCAGCAGTACGTCCGTCCAGCCCGGGCTCACCAGAAAACGCGCCCCCGCCCCCACTGCCCGCGTGACCTGCGCCGGAGTCAGCACCGTGCCCGCGCCGACCACCGCCCCCGCCACCTCCCCGGCGATGGCCCGGATCGCGTCGAGCGCGGCGGGCGTCCGCAGCGTCACCTCGATCGCGGGCAGCCCTCCGGCGACCAGCGCCCGGGCGAGCGGTACGGCGTCGGAGGCGTCCTCGATGACGACGACGGGCACGACGGGGGCGAGGTCCAGGAGTGACGGGGCCATGGCGTCATCCTGCCCTCGGCTTGCAACATGCGCAAAGGTCATTGCGCATGCTGCAACGACGGTAGGGCTATTGGCCGTGCGCGGAAGCTTCGTCCTGGCCGGAAGCTCAGTGAACCTCGTCCACCAGCACATCCAGCGCCCAAGCCGTCGCCCCCGTCCCCGCCTTCGCCTTCGAGGGCGCTTCCGCCTCCACCTCGTACCCGAGGTCCCGAAGCACCGTCACCAGCTCCGCAGGATCCTTGGGTGCGATCCCGGCCGACAGCAGACTCCGGACGATCCGCCCCTTCGTCGCCTTGTTGAAGTGGCTGACGACCTTCCGGGTCGGCGCGTGGAGCACCCGTACCGTCGCCGTCCGCCCGGCGACCTCGCCCTTCGGCTTCCACGCGGCCGCGTACGCCGAGGACCGCAGGTCCAGCACCAGCCCGGCCCCGGCCACCTCCGGAAGCGCCGACGCCATGGCCGTACGCCAGTGCGCGCCCAGCGCCCCGAGTCCGGGCAGCTTCACGCCCATCGAGCACCGGTAGGAGGGGATGCGGTCGGTCACCCGAACCGCGCCCCACAGCCCGGAGAAGACGAGCAGCGACCGGGCGGCGCGCCTCTTCGCGGCGGCGTCCAGGGACGCCAGGCCGAGGGCGTCGTACAGCACACCCGTGTAGATCTCCCCGGCGGGCCGTGCCCCCGCCGTCCGCAGCTCCGCGTTCTTCGCGACCTCGCCCCGCAGCCCCTCGCTCAGCCCGAGCACGTCTCGCGCCTTGTCCTCGTCGCCGACGCACAGCTCGACCAGCTCGTCCAGTACGGCCTCACGCGCGGCGGTGAGCCCCGGCAACGACAGCGACTCCAACTTCAGCGGGGCACCGCGGCCGGAGGAGGCCTTGCCTTCGGAGGGCGGCAGCAGGACAAGCACGGGATCGATCTCCTTCGGTTGAGCTCCGCAACAGCGTACGGCGTGCCCCTGAGCCGCCCCCGCCCTACGCTCGCTGTATGCCCCGCCGCCACATCCGCGTGTCCGGCGCCCCCGAAGCCCCCCTCCGGGCCGCCCTCAACGCGCTGCGCAACGAACTCGGCGTACCCGAGAGCTTCCCGCCCGAGGTGCTGGCCGAGGCCGAGCGGTCCGCGAAGGCCCCCGCCCTCCCCTCGTACGACGCCACGGACCTCCCCCTGTTCACCATCGACCCGCCCGCCTCCACCGACCTGGACCAGTCGATGCACCTGTCCCGGCACGGCACCGGCTACCGCGTCCGGTACGCCATCGCCGACGTCGCCGCGTTCGTCGTGCCCGGCAGGGCCGTGGACACGGAGGCCCACCGCCGGGTGACCACGCTCTACTTCCCCGACGGGCGGGTCCCCCTGCACCCGCCCGTGCTCAGCGAGGGCGCCGCCAGCCTCCTCCCGGACCAGGTCCGCCCGGCCGTGCTGTGGACGATCGACCTCGACGCGGACGGCCGTACGCTCGCCGTCGACGTCCGCCGGGCCCTCGTCCGCAGCGGCGCCAAGCTCGACTACGCGGCCGTCCAGAAGCGGATCGACTCGGGCACCGCCGAAGAACCGCTCGCGCTCCTCAAGGAGATCGGCGAGCGGCGCGAGGCCCTGGAGGCCGAACGCGGCGGCATCTCACTCAACGTGCCCGAGCAGGAGATCGTGGACCGGGCCGGGGACCACACGTACGAGCTGACGTACCGCGCCCCGCTCCCCTCCGACGGCTGGAACGCCCAGATCTCCCTGCTCACCGGAATGGCGGCGGCGGACCTGATGATCGCGACCGGCACAGGCATTCTCCGCACCCTCCCCGCCGCCCCCGACGGCGCCGTCGGCCGCCTCCGGCGCACCGCGCACGCCCTGCGCATCGACTGGCCGCACCACGTCTCGTACGCCCAACTGGTCCGCTCCCTGGACCCACACCGCCCGCACCACGCGGCCTTCCTCCAGGAGTGCACGACCCTCCTGCGCGGCGCCGGCTACATCCCCTTCCGGGACGGCGCGCTGCCGGACATCACCACGCACGCCGCCGTAGCGGCCCCCTACGCCCACTGCACGGCCCCGCTCCGCCGCCTCGTCGACCGCTACGCGTCCGAGATCTGCCTGGCGGCCGCCGCCGGTGACGCCCCGCCCGACTGGGTACTCACCGCGCTCGACTCCCTCCGCAAGGAGATGGCCGACGGCACCCGCCGCGCGGGGGCCGCCGAGCGCGGCTGCCTCGACATCGTCGAGGCGGCACTGCTCAAGGGCCGGGTGGGGGAGGTGTTCGACGGGTGGGTGGTGGACGTGGAGGAACGGCAACCGACCGTCGGAACGGTGCAGTTGGAGTCACCGGCGATCATCGGCCGCATCGAAGGGGGCGGAACCCCGCTGCCGCTGGGGGAGCGGTTGCGGGTACGGCTCACGCAGGCCGATCCGGCACCGGGCGCCCCGTCGAAAGTGCTGTTCGCGCCTGCTTGATCGCGCGTACGAGACCGTCGGCGTCCTCGGCGTGGAAGCGGACGAGACGGACGTCCCGGCGGCGACCGAGGAACGTCAAGTGCGGTACGGGCTCGGCGAGTACGAGCGTGACGGAGGTCTGCGCGCCCACGGCGAGGTCGAGTTCACCGTCGGTGGGCTGGTGGGTGGCCCGCAGCTCACGGCGTACGTCCGCGATCTTCTCCAGCGGTATGCGCAGATCCACGTGCACGGCCCGGCGTATCCGCAGCGATCCGGCGTCCAGCACATGCGGCCGGACCACGTTGGCCGCGTGCAGCCCGACGACGAAGAGGATGGTGTACAGGTCCAGGGCGAGCCACGCCCGATGCACGACCGGATAGTCGCGCAGCAGCACGGACATCGTCAGCGTCTCGACCACGCACACGAAGACGAAGCCGAACGTCATAGCGCCCTGCCCCCGCGCGTACCCGAAAACCCGCCCGCCGTCGGCGGTGCCGTGGGTCCTCCGGGCCGCCCACAACACAAGACTCACGAGCATCCCCAGCTCATGTCGGACGAGCACCCGCATGGTCCTCATCGGTCCCTGCCCTCGGTCAGGATCCGCAGCGTCCGGCGGATCACCTCGGCCTGGGCGGGAGCGAAGTCCGCGTAAAGGGCCCGAAGGAAGCTGTCGTCGTGATCGATGCCGGCCTCCGGCAGCAGCTCGGCGGGCAGGCAGTCGACGAGGGCACGGGCGGCCTCGTCCACGCGCGGGTCGTCCGGGTCGGCGTCGGCGAGCGCGTCGAGCAAGGCGTAGGCGCCAAGGGCCCGCTCCACCCCACCAGGGGTGGTGAAGGTGCTGCCCAACAGGCCGATCAGCTGCTCCCGGGCCTCCGGTGTCGCCGACGTGTCGATGAGAGCGAGGATCTCGCGGTCCTTGGCCGCCATGGGCGAGTCGGAGACGTGCCCCACCTCGCTGAACAGCGCCGCGAGCTCCGGCGAGATCGGCCCCTCGGCAGGCAGCGAACCCTGCTCGATGAGCCCGCGCAGCCGGGCACGCTGCTCCCGGATCGCCGCCTCCTGCCGGGCGAGATCCTCGTCGAGCTCGGTGAGAACCTCGACGAGATCCTTCCCGGCATCCTCGACAAGCACGTCCCGCACCTCCGCGAGCCCCAGCCCAAGCTCGGTGAGCCGCCGAATCCGGGCGAGCACGACGGCATGCCGCAGCGTGTAGTCCCGATAGCCGTTGCCGAGCCGCTCAGGCTCCGGCAACAGGCCGAGGTGGTGGTAGTGCCGCACGGCCCGGGTCGTGACCCCGACCGCGGCGGCGAGTTCTCCGATCCGCATGGACCCAGTACAAACGCTGACGCTGCGGCAGGGTCAAGGACGCGGTCCGGCGCCTTCTCATACAGGTGATCTTCCGCAGTTCCGTTCCGGGGAGTGCCTGAACCGCCATTGCATGGAAGCCATGCCACTGGATCCGATCACACGGAAGCTCCTGCTGGACTGGTTCGTCGACCTGGACACCCCCGAGGGCCTTCGAGCGGAACTCATCGAGGGTGAGCTCGTCGTGACCCTTGTGCCGGACGGGCACCACGAGCACTGCATCAGCCGGACCGCGCGCCAGGTGTATCGGCGGTCCCCAGCCGACATGGAGTTCTCGGCGAACAAGGGTTTGCTGCTGCCGAGCGCGGACGGCTTCCCGAACGACCACGTGATCCCGGACGGCACCTTTGCCTCGAAGGAACTGCAGCTGTACCGAGGAGCCGATGCCTGGATGCCTGGTGAAGGGGTCGCCTTGGTGCTGGAGGTGACGTCCGCGAAACCGCAGACCGACCGCGAGACCAAACGCCGCTGCTACGCCCGCGGCGGCATCCCCCTCTACCTGCTGGTCGACCGCGAGGCCTCGTGGACCACGCTGTTCAGCGACCCGGCGTCGGGCGACTACCGGGAGATCCGCGCCGCCGCATTCGGCAAGCCGCTCACCCTCCCGGACCCCTTCGCCTTCGACCTGGACACGGCGGACTTTCTCTGAGCCCTCCGGCGTTCCACCCACGAGGACGACGGCCAGGGGGCGACGCATGGAGCAGGCACGGTGGACCAGAGCACACCTCGGCCGATGCGGCCCCCCACTCGACCTGCTCACCGCCCGCTTCGACCGCCACACCTACGCCGCGCACACGCACGAGCAGTTCAGCATCGGCATCTGCCTCGACGGCTCCGAGGTCATCGACTACCGGGGCGACCACCTCCGCCCCGGCCCGGGCTCCATCGTCGTACTGGCCCCCGGAGAAATGCACACGGGCCGCCCCGCCGCCTCCGACGGCTACGCCTACCGAGCCCTGTACCCCGACCCTTCCCTCCTCACCGAAGGCACGCTCGGCGCCGGCCTCCCGCACTTCCGCGAGCCCGTCCTCGACGACCCCGAACTCGCCACCGCCCTCCGCCGCGCCCACACCGAACTCAGCGCCTGCCCCGACCCGCTGGAGACGGAGTCCCGCCTCCCCTGGCTCCTCACGGCGCTGGCCCGCCGCCACTCCACGGCCCGCGCGGCGAGCGACACGGTCCCCGGCGCCACCCACATCGCCCACGCCGTACGGGACCGCCTGGCCGACGACCTCCTGGAGCCCCCGTCCCTCGCCGAACTCGCCACCGCTTTGGGCCTGTCCCGCTACCAACTCCTGCGAGCCTTCCGTACGACGATGGGGATACCCCCGTACGCCTGGCTGGCGCAGCACCGGGTGCACCGGGCCCGCGGACTACTGGAGTCCGGACTGAAGCCGGCCGAGGTCGCCGGCTTGGTGGGCTTCGCCGACCAGGCGCACCTGACCCGCTGGTTTCGGCGGGTCCTCGGGGTCACCCCGGCGGCGTACCGCAACAGCGTTCAAGACGGCCGCCGCTGACGTGGCGAACATGGCCGCATGACTGCACGCGGCTGGTTTCTGTTCTCCCTGATGGGAGTGGTCTGGGGCATCCCCTACCTGCTGATCAAGGTGGCGGTGGACGCCCCACTGTCCCCGTCGATGGTGGTGTTCACCCGCTGCGCGCTGGGCGCGGCGATGCTCCTGCCCTTCGCCATACGCCAGGGCGGCCTGCCCGCCACCGTACGAACCCACTGGCGCCCGATGCTGGCCTTCGCGTGCATCGAGATCATCGGCCCCTGGTGGACCCTGACCGACGCCGAACGCCACCTGTCCAGCTCCACGGCGGGCCTGCTGATCGCCGGCGTCCCGATCGTGGGAGTGGCGTTGGCCCGCTTCTTCGGCGACACGGAGAGGCTGGGGGCAAGGCGCGTCGTCGGGCTCGGCCTGGGCCTGGCCGGCGTCGGAGTCCTCACGGTCCCGCACCTCACAGGCGGCGACGCCCGCTCCCTCGCAGAGGTCCTGGTGACGGTGGTCGGCTACGCAACGGCCCCCCTGATCGCCGCGCGCTACCTGAAGGACGTCCCGACCCTGCAGCTCATCGCCCCCTGCCTGCTGCTGGCGACGTTGGTCTATGCCCCCGCGGCAGTGCTGACCCGGCCGTCGGCGATGCCCTCGACCTCCGTCCTGGCCGCGCTGGCAGCCCTGGGCGCCGTCTGTACGGCGGTCGCCTTCGTGGCCTTCCTGGAGCTGATCAAGGAGGTCGGCCCGACGAGGGCGACGGTGTTCACGTACGTCAACCCGGCGGTGGCGGTGGCAGCGGGCGCGATCTTCCTGTCCGAGCCACTGACGGCGGGCATCGTGGCGGCGTTCACGCTGATCCTGGCGGGCTCGGTACTGGCGACAGCCTCCGGTCCGGGGGCCGCCACCCGCCCGGTAACATGGTCCACACGGCAGACGAGCCGGGCGGACGGCCGCGTGAAGTCCCTCAGGGGCCTTCCCGAGGAACGTCCGGGCTCCACAGGGCAGGGTGATGGCTAACGGCCACCCGGGGTGACCCGCGGGACAGTGCCACAGAAAACAAACCGCCCAGCGCTCAGGCGCTGGGTAAGGGTGAAACGGTGGTGTAAGAGACCACCAGTGCCCAGGGCGACCTGGGCAGCTAGGTAAACCCCACCCGGAGCAAGGTCAAAAGGAGCGCGGTAAAACGCACTCTGCGCGGACGTTCGAGGGCTGCCCGCCCGAGTCCGCGGGTAGACCGCACGAGGCCGGCGGCAACGCCGGCCCTAGATGGATGGCCGTCTCCCCGGCCGCCGCGAGGCGACCGGGCGACAGAACCCGGCGTACAGCCCGACTCGTCTGCCACCATCGGTCTGGGGCCACGGCACAGGTTCTCGGCGAAGCCCTGCGAGGATTAAGTCCGTCCGGCGTTGGTCAGAGCTCGCCGGCGATGACGCCCCTTCGGAAGGCAGCCCACTCCGAGGCGGTGAAGCGGAGGGGTTCGCGGCCGGGGTTCTTGGAGTCGCGGACGGCCCTTGCGCCGGAGGGGAGTTCTGCGACCTCGACGCAGTCGTGTTCCGCGCCGCTGGCGGAGGCCTTCCGCCATATCGCCTCGGTGAGGTCATACGCGTACAGCTCAGCCTTGGGGTCGTTCACTTCCGGTGGCCTTCTTCCAGCTCGGCGATTCTCGCGAGCGAGTCCTCCACGGGAAGCGCCGTCGCGCGGATGCGTTCGAAGGCCTTGGCGAAGGGTGTCGCTTCGTCGCCCTCAACGTATGTCGCGCCGCTGAGGTTTTCCAAGAGCACTACGGAAGGCATGGGTTGGGGAAAGCTGGTCAGGGTGAAACCGCCGACCACGCCTGGGTGCGAGGTGGAGTCCAGGGGCATCAATTGCACGGTGACGTTCGGCATCTCCGAAGCGTCGAGCAGTCGCCGGAGCTGCTCACGCGTGATCGCGGGGCGTACGGCGAAGCGCTGGTGCAGTGCTGCCTCGTGGACGATGGCCCACAGCTCCGGAGCCGTGCCCGGACGGGAGAGTACGGACTGTCGGGCCATCCGTACCTCTGTCAGGGCGGCCACTTCTTCCGGTGTGCGTGACGTCGTCACGCCGGCGATCGTCTCGCGTGCGTAGGCGGCTGTCTGCAGCAGGCCGGGTACGACCAGCGGGGACCACGAGTAGATCGCCTCGGCGTCCGATTCGAGGGAGATGTAGTCGGCGTAGGTTGGCGAGACGATCGCGCTGTACGTCTGCCACCAGCCCTTCTTTCCGGCGTCCCGAGCGAGGGCGGCCAGGGCATCCCTTACCTGGGCATCTTCCACTCCGTAGACCTTCAGCAGGGCCTCCACGTCTGCCGGCCTGATCGACTGGGTTGCGCCCTCGATCTTCGAGAGCTTCGGGGCCCTCCAGCTCATGGCTCCGGCAGCGGCATCGAGCGTCATACCGGCGGCACTGCGAAGGCGCCGCAGGCTCGCGCCCAGTCGGCGGCGTCGAACGGTCGGTACGAGTGGTGAGTTGGGCATGTGGGGAGTCTGGCAATGCTTTCGCCTGGATCGCACACCGTAGCGATGACTTCACTCCTTCGGGTTGGAATTTTTCTACCTAGGGGAGAAAGTCGCACGTAGGGCTGAAGCTGGGGCAGTCCCGTCAACCGACCAGGAGGCCAAGCGACATGCACCCCACTCCGCCCCTCATCCCTCACCCAGCGCTCCTCAGCACCACCGCACCCGCATCACACCTCAGGCCACCCACCCCCGGCTTCTACCTCCGCCCTCGCCCCCACGGCTTCGCCGCTCACGTTTGCGCCTCTCATCAGAGCCTCTGTGCTGTACGGCAGTTGGCCCGCGCCGAGCTGTTGGCTCAGGGCGTCGAGGACGATGCCGTCGACTCCGCGCAACTCGTCCTCTCAGAACTTGTCGGCAACTCGGTGCGTTCCTACGGCGATTACGTACCGCTCGTGGTCGAGGTGTACGTGACGGGGTACGGCGTCGCGGTGAACGTCCACGACCCAGACCCGGGCGCGCTGCCGATGCGCCGGACTACGCCGCTCGACAGTGCGGAGGCCGAAGCCGGGCGTGGGCTGGGCCTCGTCGACCTGCTCGCGCCGGGATGGCAGGTGCGGAGGTCGGCGATTGGGAAGCAGGTGCGGTGCCGGGTGCCCGCCGAGCCTGCGTGGGACTGAGGGGCATTTCCGTGCTCGGGCCGTACGAGGGCGGCGTCCGGAAGTGCACCGCCTCTTATGGAGGCGACATCGACACCGGACGAACGTCACGGGCAGAGGGGCGGCCACGCAACCCCTGCGCTGCACCGCCCGATGCCCACCGCATGACCACTCTCGCGTACGCCGAACTACACGAGTTCCGGCACCTCGGCCCGCGACGCCGGATAAATGAGCGACCGCAGCTTCTCGCGGGTCTCCGCGTCCGTCGAGTAGAGGATCGTCCCGACCATTCCGCGCGTCAGCAGCACCTTGTATGTGTTGCGGATGAGGCGGTCGACGTCGTCGTCCGGCGTGGCCTTCGTGAAAGACGGGTCCTTCGATGCCGAGCGGTCCACGACCCAGCGGTCCGTCCGCCAGACCAGGTCCGGGCCGATGATCACGCCGGACCAGTCGTACTCGAAGCCCTGCGCCGTGTAGACGCAGCCGACCTGGCCGAAGCCGGCCGGGTCGGTGGCCCAGAGGGGGGCGGGTGGTGCGCCGAGGGCGGAGCGGTCGCCGTAGAGGTTCCAGGGGCGGGACCATTGGCCGATCACGACGTCTTGGGGGAGGGTCGTCATGTCGGGCGTGATCTTCGTGGTCCATTTCCAGCAGTAGCCGGCCGACATGCGGGCGCCGTAGCCCTCCTCCCGGCGCGCGAGGAGGAAGTCCTCCAGTTCCTGCGGGGTTTCGGCGGTGAGTAGTTGCAGTTTGCCGTCGGGCTCCCACTGGCTGGGGGTGCCGCCGTCCAGGCCGAGCAGGTCGATGACCCACTTCTCGTACGCGTCGCTGCCGCCGCACCGGAACTGGCCGTCCAGTTCCACCACCGTGCAGTCGAGGTTCTGCTCGGCGGCGGCCCGTTCGATCTCCTGTCGGGTCCCCATCTCGCCGGGGCGCACGACCTGGTGCTGGTCGAGCAGGAACACGGGGACCCGGGCCGCGTCGATCAGTTCCGCCACCTGGGGTCGTCCAGTGCGGAGCGCCGCCTTGGTGTAGCGGTTCGCGGAGGTCTTCCGAAGTCGGTGGGCCTCGTCGCAGATCAGGACGTCGAGGTCGTTGGGCTCGGCGTCCATGAAGCTGTTGAAGTACATGAACAACTGCTGCACTTCACGTTTCTTGTGCCCCGCGACCCTGCGCATCGTCTTGGTGAACGACGCCGACCCGGTCGCGTGCAGCGCGGGTACTCCGCGGCGGTACAGCTCGCCCAGAACCGACAGCGCGATCACGCTCTTGCCGGAGCCGGGACCGCCGGTCACCACGATCACCTGCTTGTGGTTGCCGCGCTTGGCCTTGCGGACAGCGGACATCACCTTCTCGTACGCGACCTTCTGCTCGGCGATGAGCACGAACTGTTCGCGGTCGCGGATCTCGGCTGCCGCGACGGACATCAGCTGCTTCGACGGCCGTACCTTGGCGTCGAGCAGTACGTCGGCCACGTGCGCGCCGGGCTTCGCGGCGAGCCGCGAGCGCAGGAAGTCGAGGAAGGCGCCGCGTTGTTCCCCGGTGTACATCCGGCCGTACTGGTTCTCCTCGACGTTCCTCAGCCCCGCGATCTGGAACTCGGTCGCGTTGTGCAGGAACGCCACGCCGGCCAGCGAGTTGGGCATCCGCTCCAACGCCCCGTTGAACGACAGCAGGTACTCGCAGTAGCCCCGTACCTGCTCGATCGGGTTGAGGACGGGCTGCGCGTACGCGTCGATGCGGCACAGCAGCGGCTCGTCCTCCTCCGGGTAGGCAGCGCTCCACTGCTTGAGTTCCACGACGACGTACGACAGCTCGCCTGTGGTCGGGTGCACGCCGGCGAGTACGGCGTCCGCGCGCTTGCTGGTCAGGGGCAGGCTGTACTCGACGAGGACCTCCACGTCGTCGAGCCCGGCCTCGATCAGCGCGTTGACGAGCGCGGGGAGGCTGCGTTCCCAGGACCGTATCTCCGCCTGTGCGGGGCTTCGGCCGTGCTGGTGACGGAAGTTCTCGGTCAGATGCAGCGCCAGCGACCCTTCGAGGAGGCGGGCGGCCACGGACGCCGCGGACTCACGGAACAGCAAGAAAAAGCCCCCATGCAGCACGAAGAAGACTCGTGCGGGTGGGGGCATGTCCTGCGGAGTCCGCCAAGTAGGCGGATCAGGAAGCCCGTCGGGCCGCTGAGATGGTGCTCGCCATCCTAGGTGAGCGAGTCGATCACGGGGAGGGGGCGGGGGAGGCTTCGGTCAGGTGACGCGGGGACGACGGCGCGACCGTCATAGGTGTTCCATGGGAACCGCGTCATAGAGATCGTGCTGGACAAGGGCGTCGACCCGACGCAGATCAACGCAGATCGATGTAGATAGATGCAGACGGACGAAGAAGCCGACCTCATCACCGGCGGGCTTGATGAGCAACATGCATTCACGGAACGGGGCGCGGTAGTCCTGCTTACTTCCAGTCGTACAGGGACACCTGGCGCCCGCCCGTGAGATACCCCCGCAGAGCCTCGGCGGTGCTCTCAACGAACTCCCCGGGCATGGCATCAGCGTCGACCCAGCGGACCTGGGCGTGCTTGTGCGGTTCACGGTTCTCCGGATCACCAGTCCATTCGTGGGTGGCGAAGACGACGGTGAGGAAGCCGTTGGGGGATTCGACGCCCCAGGCGCCGTGGATGATGTGGGCGACCTCCAGGGACTCCGGCTTCACGGTCAGGCCGGTTTCCTCGTACAGCTCGCGTACGGCCGTTTCAGTGATGGACTCGCCGGGGTCGCTTTTGCCGACAGGGAGGTCCCACATGCCCTGTGCGAACTTGGCGTTCTGGCCGCGCTGGAGGAGGACGACTCGGTTGGTGGTCTTGTCGTGGACGATGACGGCAGCGACCAGCAGGGTCATTGATCCGAGGGCGGGTGGCAGGGCTTTGGGCTGGTTGTCGGGCTGCGGCTGAGTCACGTTGCGTCCCTCCGTCGGCCGGTTACGCATCCACTCCAAGAACGGCGACGCCATCCTCGTATCCGCCGAGGACTACGACGCCTGGCAGGAGACCATCTAACTCCTGCTATCGCCAGCCAAACGTCCGCAGTCTCATGAAAGCTGTCGCACGCGACCGTGCGGGCCAGACGGGGACGACCAAGACCCTTGACGAGCTCGAAGAGCCGCTCGGTGAGGAGTGAGGGACGTTCACTTCCGTTCGATGACATCGGCAAGCCCGAGGCCAAGATCCTTGAAGCCCGCTATCACTACACCAACCAGAGGGAATAGGGCGCCGTCCCGTGCGCGGCATGAGCGTCGCCGTTTAGCACGGCTCCGAAGCCGATCGTCCTCGTGCCGCCCGACGATGTGCCGACCTGCTGGAAGCGGACGGTCCGGTTGGAGCGCACGCAACACGCGACGGTGGCGGTCGGTCTAGCCGCCCACGGCCCATCGCACTCCCGCAACCACGCTCAACAGCAGAGCCGGAAGTATCCACCACCACGGCATGGCCCTCCGCACCGAAGGCACCAGCCACAGCGCCGCCGCGGCCCCGGCGGCCGCGATGGTGACGACGCACGACAGCACGATGCCGGCGTACGCGTCGTCGTCCCAGGTGCCGGACGGCGTGATGGTCAGCGCCGTCCAGCAGAAGTACGCGGCGATGAGGGTGAGCAGGGTGAGGGGGACAGCGAGGACCACACGGAGGCAGCCGCGGTCGTCGTCCACGTGGGAGGGGCTGGTCATCAGCGCAGTGCGTTCCTTGCCTTGTCCAGGTCGTTGGCGAACCCACGCCCGTAGGCCTGGGCGTCGTCGGTCTCCCAGTACGGCCCGCCGTTGTAACGCGCGGCGAGTTCCTGGTACTGGGCCGGTGTCATCTCCTCGGCCGGCACGTCGGCGAACTCGCTCTCCGCCTTGAGCTGGGCCAGGTACTCCGAGGCGATGAACATGTTCTGCGCGGGGTCCTGCAGGGCTGTTTCCACCGTGCCGCGCTGCTGGTCGGTGAGGTGCTCGGGGTCGTAACCGAGAACCTCGGCGCCACGTCGCACCTGGATGGCGATGGGACCCATGGACGTGTTGTCGGGGTCACCGCCGAGTCGCCACGGCAGGCTCTCAGGAGCGATCGGGCTCAGGGGAGAGTCCGCCTGTTCGCGGATGGTGTCCGTCATGTCGTCCAGGATGCCGGGCTGGCCGCCGATCTCCTGCCACGCGATACCGGCCACCATGTCCGGCGGCAGCCCCGAATTCCGTGCCGCGGCCTTGATGATCTCCTTGTTCGCCGCTATCCAGTCGGCCCGGTCCTGTGCGTTGGACGGTGGACTCCAGTAACTGTCCTGCGCGCCGGGGAGGTTGGCGACCTGGAGGCGGATGTCCCGCAGCGTCGGGGAGACGATGTCGTCGCCGGCGAGGGGGTAGTAGTCCTGCTTGGGGCCGCTGCCGGGCAGCCGCGTCAGCGGGTTCGTGCTCGCCTCGGCCGCCTCTCGCCGCAACTCCGCGATCGCCGAGACGACGTCGACACGTTGGATGAAACCCATCCGGAAGTCCGGCAGCAGGTCGTAGGCCTGCTTGAGCTCGTGCACGCAGATCTCCCGCGCCTCGTGCTCCGTGATCTTCGCCAGGTGGAAGTCCCCACCGGCGGCGTCGTGCAGCCGGTTCGCGTCGTCGCGGATGTCGTCGACATCCATGGTCAGCTCGGCGAAGAAGTCCATGACACCTGTGGTGTCCCGCATGTCCTCCCACTGGCGCATCGGCTCCGCCTCCTGCGCCTCACGGGTGATCGCCGTGCCCTTGGTGTGGATCAGTTCCGCGAGGGTCTGCTCGTTCGCCTTGCCGTTGGAGTAGTGGGCCTTGGCGACCTCCAGCGCGAACGCGTAGCTGCGCAGAGCGCCGGCGGCCTTGTCGTAGCCTTCCGCGAGCTCCGCCATCAGCTTGCGCCCCTCGGCGAGCCGGGCCTCGTAGTGCTGACTGCCCTCGCTCTTCCACCGCGTGTGCTTCTCGGCCCGCTCGGCGGAAGGGTCGACCGCCACGAGCATGTCGTGCAGGCGCTTGAACTCGTCCGCGTTCCGCTCGACGAGGGGCGGGTTGCAGTCCTCCAGGAACTCGACGTCCTTGCGGTGACTGATGCCGCTGCTCATCGCGCCTCCGGGGCGACGTACTGGCCGTACTCCAGGACGTTGTCCAGGAAGCCTCGGGCCGTGTCGTCGTCGATCTTCACGAAGTCGCTGCCGGTCGTCCTGAGGCGAGTGGACAGCGCCGCGAACAGGGCGACCACGTCCAGGTACTGGTCACCGGCGAATCCCGCGAACCGCGCCACCTGCTTGGCCACGTCCGCGGGCGCCCGGGGTTCGCGGGCCATGGTGGTCAGTTCGGCATCGGGCCGGCCCTCATGGAGAAAGCCCGCGATCTCGATCAGCAGATTCGCGTTGCCATTGATCGACTCGGCCTTGGCGACCAGGGAGCCGGTAGCCGGGGCGACGGCCCCGCCGCCGCTGTCTGCCGGCAGCTGATCGATCTGCATGCCGGTCTGCTGACGCGCCAGGGCGTCGGCCTTCAACTGGGCCCACTCCTCTTCGAAAGACAACCTGTTCCCCCTCCAAGTCCGTCACCTCGAACAGCCAATCGATCATGCCACTGGAGGGGTGCGTACCGAAACCTCGCCGCTCCGTGTGGGGGCTGGTTCACACACCGTCTTGGCCAGTCGCGCACAACCCGAGCCGCCCACGGGGGCGTTGGAGCGTTGACGACCCGGTGACGGGCTATTCGCCCAGCTCGGTACCGGGACGCGGGATCCCGTGACTCGGTCGTGCGCGACGTTCTTCAAAGCCCTTGGGGAAATTACCGACCCCACCGAACCCGCCTGCGTGGTCTCCGAGTTGGGGCGCCACTCGTTCGAGTGATGGGACCGTCAGCGGGTCGCGCGGGTGGGGTACGGTCGCCGCACACAACCGCAAACAGAGAACGGCCCCCGGCAGGACGGCAATCCCGGCGAGGGCCTGACCAACCAGGAAGAGTAGAGCTTCCCGATGGCTGATCCGCAGTCTAACGCGGCCGTGCCCGCGTACCCGTCGCCCGAGCACTCGCCGCCCGCGCCCCCGGAACTCCCGCCGGACGCGCCTCGCGCCGGAGTCCTCCACGTACGTCACCGCCACACTGAGCGCTACACGGTCGTAGGCAACCACCTCGCCCAGCACCCCCGCCTCTCCGCCACGGCGATCGGCATCGGCGTCCACATCCAGTCCCTGCCGGATGGCGCCTCGGTCACCATCAAGGCGCTGACCCTGCGCTTCCCGGAGGGCGAGGTGACGATCGGCAGGGCGCTGCGCGAACTGGAGGCGGCCGGGTACCTCGTCCGCCGCCGGGTGCCGCTCGGGGGTGGCCGTATCGCCACGCGTACGTTCTTTCTCGATCATCCGGGGGTGGTCGTACGAGCCTCTGTGCGGGGCAGCGGGTTGGGGGCTGTCGCCGAGCCTGTCCCGTCCCCCGCCGCCGGGGATGAGGCCGGGCCTCGTCCTGCTCCGGCGACGGTGGCTGTTCGGGGTCTTGCGCAGGGCTCGCGGCCTGACTCACCGACGGCTTCTGTACGTACGAGGAGTGCTGGACCCGAACCCGTGACGGTGCCCGACGGACCGGCGGCCGACCTGCTCGCGCGTCTGCGTCTCGCCGACGCCCGGCTGTTGTTGTCCGAACGGGACGTTCAGCGGCTCGCGCCCGCTGTCGAGTCCTGGCTAGCGCGTTCCGCGACGCCGGACCAGATCACTCGCACGCTCACCGCGGGCCTCCCGCCCGAGGCCGACCTCATCCGCAATCCGGCCCGGTTCCTCGAATACCGCCTGACTGCCCTTCTACCACCGCCGTTGCCGCCGGGACCTGCCCGTACGGCGACGGTGACGTCTCCATCGCAACCGGTACCGCTGGTCACCTGCGACGGCTGTGAACGCGCCTTCCGCTCGCAGGATCCGCGCGCGCTCTGCCGTGATTGCAGCGAACGCCGTGGCCGCCACAAGGCCGAACTGGTCCACTCGGCCGCCTGACCGTACCCACGGTGAGCACTTGTGCGGGTGAACTTTCGAGCTTCGGAGGTGTGGTGAGCGTGTGCTTCCTAGCTGTTGCGGGGCAGAAGGTTGCTGACGCTGCCGTGAGGTTTCAGGTCGTGGGGTCCCAGAGTCCTTCGACCTTGCCGCGGGCGAGGTGGTCGGCGTAGACGCCGACCTTCCAGGTGATGACGGACCGGCACTCCTCCAGTGCCTGGATCTGTGCGTCGACGCGCCGCCGGTGGGCTTCGAGAAGCTGCAGGCGTTCCGCCTCGTTTCCCGGACCGTGCCGCACCAGCTCGGCGAACTGCTTGAGGTCGGCCAGCGGCATCCCGGATTCCCGTAGCTTGACGCAGATCAGCAGCCAGTCGACGTCGAGCGCGCTGTACCGTCGTCGGCCTCCGGAGGTTCGCTGGACCGGTCCGACGAGCAGTCCCTCGCGCTCGTAGAAGCGCAGCGCGTGGACGCTGAGTCCGGTCTGCTCGGCCACGTCGCCGATGCTCAGTGGTGTTGCAGGAGTCTCGGTGCTAGCCATGCGTCGCAGTCTAGGACTTGATCTAGACCTCGCTCTAGATCGTAGCTTCGATGGCATGACCAGCATTGATCAGCAGCCGCTCGGCTCGCCCTTCTCCCCCACCAGCACTGCCCAGGACGTCACCGCGGGCCTCGATCTGTCCGGCACGAACGCCGTGGTGACCGGGGGCTACTCCGGGCTCGGCCTGGAAACCACTCGTACCCTCGCGGCCGCCGGAGCCCGCGTCATCGTTCCGGCGCGCCGGCCTGACATCGCGCGGGCCGCACTCGCGAATGTGAAGGGCTGCGAGGTCATCCCCATGGACCTGACCGACCTCGCCAGCGTGCGGGCCGCCGCCGCACACATCCGCGACTCCCTGGCCAGGCTCGACCTGCTCATGGCCGTCGCCGGAGTCATGGCCACTCCCGAACGGCGCGTGGGACCCGGCTGGGAGGGCCAGCTCACCGCCAACCACTTCGGGCACTTCGCCCTCGCCTGCGAGCTCTACCCGCTCCTGGCCGCCGCCGACGGTGCACGCGTCGTGGTCAACAGCTCCGCCGGCCACACCCTGACCGACATCCGCTGGCACGACCCGCACTTCCGCACCGGCTACGACAAGTGGCTGGCCTACGGCCAGGCCAAGACCGCCAACGCCCTCTTCGCCGTACACCTCGACACGCTCGGGCGCGGCGACGGCGTCCGGGCCTTCTCACTTCATCCAGGCAAGATCATCACCGGGCTGCAGCGGGAAATGGCACTCCAAGAACAGATCGACCGCGGGTGGGTGAACGAGCACGGCAACGTGATCGCCACCGACTTCAAGACCCCCTCCCAGGGCGCCGCCACCGGCCTGTGGGCCGCCACCTCCCCTCTCCTCGCCGACTGCGGCGGCCTCTACCTGGAGGACTGCGACATCGCCGGCATCTCCGCCCCCGATGCGTCCATGGACGACGGCGGCGTCCGCGCCTACGCCATCGACCCCGATGCAGCCGCACGGCTGTGGGACCTGTCCATCGCCGCGACCGGCACCGCCCCGATCACCCGATGACGTCACCGCACCGCAACGCACCACTGACCATCGAAGGCCGACGTCGCCTCGTCGAACGCTGCCGCGCCCGCCCGATCGCGCACGTCGCCGCCGAGATGGGCATCTCTCGGGCGTGCGCCTCGAAGTGGGTCAACCGGTGGCGCCGTCATGGTGACCTCGGTCTGCTCGACCGTCCGTCGACCCCACGCCACATCCCGCATGCGACCCCGGCATGGGTCATCGAGAACGAATCCTGGCGACGCCAGAAGAAGTGGTCCGCGCAGCGGATCACCCACGAGCTGGCCGAGCTTGGCTACACGGTCAACCGCCGCACCGTCACACGGCATCTGACCCGGCTGGGACTCGGACGCCGCCGGTTCCTCGATCCGTGCGGAGCCAGCAACCGGACGCCAGTCAAGATCACCGCTCGCTGGCCCGGCCACATGGTGCACCTGGACGTGAAGAAGGTCGGACGGATTCCCCACGGTGGCGGCTGGCGTATCCACGGTCGCGACTCCAAACAGGCCAAGGCAGCAGGCCGCGCGAAGTCAGCGGGCGCGAAGCGTGGCTACGTATACCTCCACTCCGCCATCGACGGCTTCTCCCGGCTCGCCTACACCGAGCCGCTCGCTGACGAGAAGGGCGCCACGGCAGCCGCTTTTCTGGCCCGGGCGAAGGTCTGGTTCGCCGCCCACGGCATCAACCACCTCCAGCGCGTCGTCACCGACAACGGCGCCTGCTACCGCTCGCGCGACTTCGCCCGCATCATCGGCAACCGAACCCGGCACCAGAAGACCAAGCCCTACACGCCCCGCCACAACGGGAAGGTGGAACGCTACCAACGGATCATGGCCGAAGAGATCCTCTACGCCCGCGAGTTCACCAGCGAAGAAGACCGCGCCGCTGCCCTCAGCAACTGGAACATCCACTACAACTACCACCGCCCGCACAGCGGAACGGGCGGCCTGCCGCCCGCAGCACGCCTCAAGAACGGCGTCACCAACGTTCGGCCCTCCTACACCTAGCGTGGGCGTCGGTGGGTACGGGCGGTGGCGGTGAGCAGACGCGTGAGTGAACTGGGCAAGGGCCTGGCCTTGACGTCCACCTTGACGCCGTCCTCGTCCGAGACCGAGGGGCCGTGCGTCCGGCGGGAACGGTAGCCCTCCTGCACCTTGCGGAAGAGCAGGTCCAGGGACTCGTACAGGTACGTGCCCTGCCGGGACTTTCTCGTCGACCAGGTCGCGTTCGGCGATCAATTCGCCGAGGCGCCGAGGCCGTAGCCCTGCTGGTACTCGGGATAGTCGGCGGGCAGGATGCCCAGCTCGGGGCGGGCTTCCGCGTAGAGGAGGAACAGGATCCGGTAGAGGTAGCGGAGCGACTCGCGGGTCAACTGCTTGCCGAAGTCGGACAGTTCGCCGATGTCCTCGGGGCGTGCGCCCTGCTCGCGCAGTCGGGCCAGCACCTCCCGCGATCAGCTCGACGCTCAGCCGCAGTCCGTCACGCAGTTCGCTGGAGACACCCACCGCGTGCTTGGTGGACTTGCCGACGAGTTCCGCGAGGGGGTTCTCGCCGCCCTCCTCCGGCGTACGCAGCGAGTCCGCGCCGAACAGGGCGGCGATCGTGTCGAGTTCGCCGCCCGCCTTGGGTGTCGTTGCGTTGCAGGGCCGCGTCGAGGGAGACCGCGAGGTAGCGTCCCTCACCCCACACCATCCGGTCCGCGAGGACCACGACCCCGCCGACCAGCAGCAGCACGTAGCGGGGCGCGTCCTCGCAGGCGAAGAGGAACGAGGCGAGCTTGGAGCCCGTCGGTTCGGTGTTGCGGCCGTCCAGCGGCACCGGCTCCAGGAGACGGCCGGGGCCCTCCGGGTCGAGGGCGGCGTCCGGTTCGGCGGCCCAGCCGCAGTCGACCGCGACCAGGCCCTTCTCGGCGTGCGCCACCCGCACCTCGTACGGCTGGTCGGCGCGCGTGACCGTCATCGTGCGCGGCTTGGCGTCGTAGCCGAGTGCGCGCAGCACCTCCGCGTTCAGGGCGCGGACCCGCTCGCACCAGGCGGGGGAGTCGTACGTCGCCGAGTCGTCTTCGGTGTCCCGGGCGGACGCCGTGCCGTCCTCGTCCTCGGGGAGGGCGAAGGAGGAACGGGCCCGGAAGTAGGGGCGGCGCAGCTCACGCAGGCCCGCGCGAGGGGTGACGGGCAGGTGCCTGGGCCCAGGCGGCGAGGCCGTAGCCGAGTTCGGCGTCGGTGAGGGCGTGGACGGGCTTGTACTTTTCGGGGTCCCGGCGGAACAGGGCACAGCGGTAGGCGGCAGCCCTCGCAGCCTGGCGCGTGGCCCGCGGACCTTCGTAAGCCGTCACGCCGATCGGCACAGCGCCGTTACGCTGCGATGACCATGCAGGTGCTGGGACTGGAGGGGCGATGCAGGCCGGCGACGTCAAGTTGGGGAAGGTTTTCGCGAACGACCACCAGAGCGTGATCCCGATCTTCCAGAGGCCCTATGTCTGGGATCAGGAGGATAACTGGGAACCCCTCTGGAAAGACGTCCGTACGGCTGCGGAGGAAGTGGAAGCTGAGGCAGAGGCGCAGAGTGATGCCGGGCAGTCGAAGCCGCGCACCTATTTTCTGGGCGCTGTAGTCGTACAAGAGCGGTACCGGCCGCCCCGGCGCCTTGGTTCGTCCCACATCATCGACGGCCAGCAGCGCATGACCACACTGCAGGTTCTCTTCGCTGCGGCTCGGACTGTCGCCCACGGTATCGCTGCCGACAGCGTGGTCGGGCGTTTCACGAGTCTGTTGGAGAACCGCACGGAGACGGTTCATGAGGCCTTCCCGGACGACCGATACAAAGTCTGGCCGCTCCCTCAGGACCGGGCGGCATTCCTCTGGGCTGTGCGCCGCAGTGATGACGAAGGTATCGCTTCCGACCCAGATCACCGGCTGGTACGTGCCCGCATGTGGTTCGAGCAGGAGATCAGCGACTGGGCCAAGGCGAGTTCCAACCCCGCCCAGCGCCTCGACGATCTCTATTACACACTTCAAGAGCGCATGCAGCTCGTCGAGATCGTCCTGGACGCCGGTGACGACCCACAAGTGATCTTTGAGGCGCTCAACCACCGAGGTGTGCGCCTCGATGCCGCCGACCTTGTAAAGAACCTCCTTTTCCAGACAGTGGAGTCTCAGGGGCAGCACCAACATTCTGAAGAGCTGCTGATGAACGCCTGGCTGCCTCTGGACGCCCAGCCATGGCGTGGCCAGGTCACAACCGGACGCATCAAGCGGGCCCTGATTGACTTGCTCCTGGCTTATTGGCTGACCGTCCAAAGGCGTCAAGACGTTCTGGTGGAGCATCTCTTCGCCGACTTCAAGAAGTGGCTGCCGGAGAGCGGTCGACACGCTTCGGAGGTCATCCGGGACATCAGGCACTACGCCGACACGTATCAGCGGCTTCGGGACTTGCCGTTGACCGATCCCACCGGCCGATTGCTCGATCGCATGCAGACGATGACGACGACGCCGTGGCCGGTGCTGCTCTACCTGCACGCGACGGAGGACGTACCAAGCGACCAACGAGCCATCGCGGCCCGCGCTATCGACTCTTTTCTCATGCGGCGAGCTGTGTGTCTGATGACGACGAAGGACTATAATCGACTCTTTGTCCAGGTACTGGCCGACGTTCAACAGAGCGATCCCGCTCGGGCTGGTTACGCCGTAGTACGGAGCCTGTGGAATCAAACGGCGGACGCTCGGCTGTGGCCTGACGACCCGACTTTCTTTGCAGCCCTGATCTCGGATGATCTTTACCTTCGCTCCTATCGCGCGCGGTTGAAGGCTCTGTTGGTCGGGCTTGAGAACCATCTGCGGACGCCGAAGACTGAGCATGCGCCAGTACTGTCCAGTTCGGACCCTCGACTGAATATTGAACATGTCCTCCCGCAGAAGTGGGAGTCCCACTGGCCGCTTGCCGACGGTGACAGCGAGAAGAATCTGAAGAAACGGCATGAAGCAGTCCATCAGCTTGGGAATCTCACCCTCACTACGACGAAGCTCAACCCGGCGTTGAGTAACCGGGAATGGCCCCACAAGAAGGACAGTCTGCGCGCTCACAGTCTTCTGCGGCTGACAACCTCCTCGGTCCTCTCCGCACCTGAGGGGCTTAGCGAGAAGTGGAGCTCTGATGCTTGGGCCGCGCACTGGGACGAGGACCGGATTCAGCTGCGCACGCTGTGGCTTGCCCGCATCGCCCTTCTGGCGTGGCCGAAACTTAAGGCCGACACCGACTGACTCAGGGAGATGGCGTGCAGCAAGGCCCGAGAGTCCCACCGGCTAAATGTTTTCACCGAGTGGTCATCTTCCTGTTCGGGCCAGGTTCTCTGACTGAAGCGCCTATCAGTTGAGGTGGATAGCCGGACGCGCGCAGTTCAGGTTGGTGGCCTCGGTCCCGCGGGTCGCCGACGGCTGGACTCGGCACCCTGCCTGCATGAGAGCCCTGCCGTCCGACAGGAACCGGCAGGGCTCTCGCGATCGTATGAGCGTCAGACGTCCCGCCTCGACGCGGCCGACTGGACGAAGCCCGCCCACGCTTCCCGCGACACCGTGACGACGGGCCCGGTGGCGGCCTTGGAGTCCCGGACGTGAACAACTGCGGTAGCAGCCGCGACCTCTACACAACCGCCGCCCTCGGCTCCGCTGTAGCTGCACGGCCTCTGCTACACCTCAGGCCGTCCGCCAGGCCGACCCCGAGCGACCAGAACAAGGACACGAGACATGCTGCTGGCCGAGCAGACACTCGCCGGGCTGAGGCTGCGCGGACAGCACGTGCGGGCCGCCGTCACCGTGTCCTGGAGCGTGGCCACGCGGTGGTAGCTGGCGGCGCAGCAGATTCGCCTGTTCTGAACTGAATCGTTGCCAGACGTGATCGATGCGTCACGGAACCTGCATCTGGCCTGGGTGTAAGACATGCCGAGACCCGGTGACGCGTCCGCCGCCACCACGGCCACGGCCACGGTCACTGGCAAGGACGGCGTGTCGGCGTGCACGGGCGACACCGGTGGCCCCCTGGTGCATGAAGACCAGCCGCCCGAGCCGGCCGAGCACGGAGGGCAGCCCGAGCAAGGAGGGGCCGGCCAGGAACTCGGCGACGATCTCGCCCACCACCGGCGGACCCGGCGCCCTGCCCGCCCCTCAGGTGACGATCACCCATCAGACGACTCGGACGTGTCTCAGTGGCGCGGCTTACGACTCAACGCCAGCCCCGCGAACAGGAAGACGACGCCCACGGCGCCGGCGACGATCGCCGCCGTCGTCGCCGCCGGTTTCTGGCTGGCGTTGAGTACGGCGGTGACGACGCCCATGACGCCGCTGATGTAGCAGAAGATGGTGATGAAGATCTTGAGGCTGGGGTTCATCACAGCCTCCTTCCGGAGGTGTTGGAGGAGCGGGAGGTTCAGAGAGGAGTCGGGGCGGTCGCCGTGGCCGTGAGGCCGAGCAGCATTACCCAGGCGTCGGGATCGGTGCGGAAGCGGTTCCAGCGGTCGGCGGCGAGCGCGAACTCGGCGAGGCTTACGGCTCCGGACGCGACGAGCGGCTGCAGGCGGCAGGGGCCCAGGTGCGGGGCGAAGTCCTCGGTGGGCCGGTAGTCGTTCGTGGTGGCGAAGGGCCGCAGGTCGACCCCGTCGAACCCGGCCCGGCGCAGCAGCCGGGTGGTCCGGCGGCCGATCGTGCGGTCGCCGCCCGCCGACTGCTGGGCCGCCGCCGACTTCGCGTGGACGGTGGCCAGTTCGGGGTACGAGGGGGTGGCGAGACCCCAGCACGCGTCGTCGATCTCGGTGACCGCGATCAGCCCGCCGGGCCGCAGTACGCGTAACGCCTCGGCGAGGGCGGGTCGCGGGTCGGACAGGTGCTGGAGTACGTAGCGCAGCAGTACGCACCCGACGCTGTCGGTTTCCAGCGGGAGATCGGCCGCGTCGGCGACCAGGGTTTGGGCGCCGCTGCCTTCGGCGTGCGCGAGCAGGTCCGGGTCGATGTCGACGGCGATCAGGGGCAGGCCGGGCAGGGCCGTACGCAGCCGTCGGGTCACCGCACCGGAACCGGCCCCCACCTCCACCAGCGGGCCGGAGGCCTCGGTGAGTCCCGCCTCGCGCAGGATGCGCAGTTCCTGGTCGAAGGAGAGCGCCGCCTGGGCCTCCAGACGGGCGAGTTCACCGGCCAGCCCGCCGGAGGTGGTCGCGGCCGGGTCGTAGGAACCCGCGGGGCGGGGTGGTGCGGTCATCGGGTCGGAGGAACCCGCGGGGCGGGGTGGTGCGGTCATCGGGTCGGAGGCACCCGCGGGGCGGGGTGTTGCGGTCATCGGGTCGGAGGAACCCGCGGGGCGCGGTGGGGCGGTCATCGGGTCGGAGGAACCCGCGGGGCGCGGTGGGGCGGTCATCGGGTCGGAGGAACCCGCGGGGCGCGGTGGGGCGGTCATCGGGTCGGAGGAACCCGCGGGGCGCGGTGGGGCGGTCATCGGGTCGGAGGAACCCGCGGGGCGGGGTGGTGCGGTCATCGGGTCGGAGGAACCCGCGGGGCGGGGTGGTGCGGTCATCGGGTCGGAGGAACCCGCCGGGCTCGGTGGTGCGGTCATCGGGTCGTTGGAACCGGCGGGGCGCGGTGGCGCGGTCATCGGGTCCTCGCCGTCATCCGCATACCGTGCCGGGGGCGCAGCGTGACCAGTGCCTCGGGCTCCACCACGAACCCCGGCTCCAGTTCGAGACGGACCGAGCGGACCAGCATCGCGAGCACCAACACCGCCTCGACCAGGGCGAGATGGCGCCCGATGCAGGCGCGCTCGCCGCCGCCGAACGGCAGGTACAGGTGGCTGGGCAGCGCCGCCCCGTCGAACCGGTCGGGTACGTACGCCTCGGGCCGCTCCCAGTAGTCCGGGTGGCGGTGCAGCACCCACTGGCTGACGCACACGAGCGTGCCCGCCGGTACGTTGTGCCCGGCGATGGTGTCGGGGCCCGTGGCGCGCCGGGAGATCAGCCACACCGGCGGGTACAGCCGCATGGCCTCCTCGACGGCGCGCCGGCAGCGGGGCAGGTCCGTCAGGTCGGCGGCGGTCGGGGTGCGGTCGCCGAGGACCCGGTCGACCTCATCGCGCACCTTGTCCGCCTCCTGCGGATGTTGGTCCAGCAGGTAGAGGGTCCAGGTCAGGGCCTTGGCGGTGGTCTCGTGACCGGCCATGATCAGGGTGAGGACCTGGTCGCGCAGACCGGTGTCGTCGAGGCCGTCGAGCATCGCGTCCATCAGCGAGCCGGTGCCGGCCTCCCCGTGCCCGTCCCCTGCCGGACCGCCGGCCACCGAGCGCCGCGCGGCGATCACCGTACGCGTGACCAACTGGAGGAACATCCGCGCCTGTACGTACCCCTGGCGCCGCAGCGCCGTGTCCTGGGGATCCGGGTCGGGATCGGGTACGTAGTGGCCCATGAAGCGGTTGGCCGCGTCGACCGCGCGGCCGAAGCCCTCCCCGGCCGAGCCGAGGTCGACGCCGAGGACCGCCCGCGTGAGGATGGCGAGCGTCAGCGAGGTGAGGTGGTGCTCGACGGGCAGCGCGGCACCCGAGCCGAGCGTCGGCCGCCAGCGGTTCAGGAGGGCCTGGGTCTCCTCGGTGATGATGCCGTCGAACGAGGTGACGGCGGAGCGCCGGAAGGCGGGCGCGCACAGCTTGCGCTGCCTCGCCCACTCCTCGCCGTCGCTGGTCAGCAGCCCGTTGCCGAGCAGCGGGCGGAGCATGGCGTCGTCGGGGGTGTTCGCCTTGGTGTAGTTGGCGACGTTGTCCTTGAGGACGTGCCGGGCCAGTTCGGGGCGGTGCAGCATGAACACCCGCTCGCCGTCGCCCTCATGGCTGGTGATGTCGCCGTAACGGCGGTTCATCCCGGTGACGAACGCCAGCGGATCGCTGCGCATGCGCCGCATGTCCACGGGCGCGGCGGGGCCCGGTGGGTAGGGCCCTGCCTGGGCGATTGGGGGCACGTGCACCTCCGTGTACGGGGGCCGGTGAGGGCCCGGACGATCGATACGTACGCCGTGTACGTATGCCGGGATCCCGATACGTACGCGGACCGGGTAATTCCGCAATACGTAACTGAATTCCTGCTGGATTCTCCCGCGAGGGGGAGTGGCGGACGCCGGGCGTGAGAACATGCCGGAGGCGTGAAACCGGAGAAGAACAGGCGCAGTTGCGTCACTGTACCCATCCCGCCGGAGGTGCTCAATGCTTATGTTTTCGGGCCGGAATACTCATGCGGTGGGGCTTTCGGATTACGTTTATTTGCGTCTGGGCGGAAGGCCCGGGTCATGCAAATGTTCTCCATGTCGCCGGCACACGACATGTTCCCCACACTTCCGCCTCTCGGGTCGGAATGTGAACAGAGGAGAATCGCATGGCACTTGACCCGCAGCAGAGGGCAGAATTCGTCAACGCTTATACCCAGGTGCTGATCAGCGCCTGGTCCGACGGGGACTTCGCCGCCCGACTGCAGGCCGACCCCCGCGCGGCGCTGACCGAGTCCGGTCTCGAGATTCCCCCGGGCGCCGAGGTGGTCATCGTCACCCAGGCCCCCGAGGGCTCCCAGGAGGGCAACCTGGACGTCCAGGTCGCCCTGTGGGAGACCGGTCTGGAGACCGGGCGCTACGAGTTCCACATCCCCGAGACGCCGGTGGTCGACGCCGCCGAGCTGAGCGAGGGCGACCTGTCGGACGTCGCGGCCGGCTGCAACTACTGCTGCTGCCCGTGCTGCTGCTGCACCTGACAGCCGCGCCCGCACCGATTCCCACTTCGCTGGAGTGATCCATGCCCACTGCCCTGACGGAGCATCCCGTTTCCGTTCGCGGTCTGACCAAGTGCTACGGCGGCACCTGCGTGGTGAACGACGTCAGCCTCGACATCCATCGAGGCGAGGTCTTCGCACTGCTGGGCCCCAACGGCGCCGGGAAGACCACGACCGTGGAGATGCTGACGGGCGTGCGGCGCAGAACCGGCGGAGAGATTCGGGTCCTCGGCCGCGACCCGGCCGAGGACCCGCGGGAATGGCGGGCGAAGCTCGGCGTGGTGCCCCAGGGCACCGGCGCCTACGCCGATCTGACGGTACGAGAGGTCGTGTCCCACTTCGCGGCGATGTACCCGGCGCCACTGCCGGTGGGGCAGGTCCTGGAGATGGTGGGCCTCGGCGCCCACCACCGCGCGCAGGCGCTGTCGCTCTCCGGGGGGCAGCAGCGCCGGCTCGACGTGGCCGTCGGCGTCATCGGCGACCCCGAACTGATCTTCCTCGACGAGCCCACCACCGGCCTGGACCCGGTGGCGCGCCGGGAGGCATGGGAGCTGGTGCGTTACTTCGCCGAGCGTGGCCGTACCACCGTCCTGACCACGCACTACCTCGACGAGGCCGAGGAACTGGCCCAGCGCGCCGGAGTGATCGTCGGCGGCGTACTGGTCGAGTGCGGTCCGCTGGCCGAGCTCGGCGGACGAGCCACCACCCCGGCGAGCGTGTCCTTCCGCCGGCCGGCCGCGCTTACCGAGGCCCCGCTGCCCGCCCTCCCGGAGGGCACCGTGACCACCGACGGCACCCTGGTGTCGCTGTGCACGCCCGCCCCCTCCGGCGCGCTCACCGCCCTCCTGGCCTGGGCACACGCGGCCGGAGTGGACGAGCTGCCGGAACTGCGCGTCCACCGGCCCACGCTCGAAGATGTCTATCTGCGACTCCTCGACCAGCACGACCGGCACGACCGGCCGCACGGACCCGCCCGTACCGAGGAGGCCGCCGCATGACGCTCACCCACAGCAACGAAACCGCCGCGCGCACTGGTACGGCGACGGCCGTGGCCCGGCGCGCCCCGGGTCTGTGGCGGGCGAGCGTCGCCCGCTCGTCCGTCGAGCTGAAGGGGTTCTTCCGCAACAAGCAGTCGCTGGTCTTCACCCTGTTCTTCCCGGTGATCCTGCTCGTCGTCTTCGGCTCGATCTTCTCCGGCAAGGTCGACGGCACCGACGTCGACTTCCGGCAGGTGTTCATGGCCGGAGTGATCGCGGCGGGCGTGATGAGCACCGCGTTCTCCGGTCTCGCCATCAATGTCGCCATCGAACGCGACACCGGTACGATCCGCCGACTGGCCATGACGCCGATGCCCAAGTCGGCCTATTTCATCGGCAAGTTGGTACGCGTGGTGGTAACCACCGTGCTGGAGACCGTCCTGCTCATCGGTATCGCGGTGGCCGCCTTCGGGCTGCCGCTGCCCGCCGACGCGCGGGACTGGGCGACGCTGGCCTGGTGTCTGACCCTGGGCACGGCCGCGTGCGCGCTCGCCGGGGTCGCCTACAGCGCCGTCATTCCCAACAGCCGGTCCGCGGCGGCGATCGTCACTCCGGTGTTCATGGTGCTGCAGTTCATCTCCGGGGTGTTCTACCCCTTCGACAAGCTGCCCTCCTGGATGCAGTCCACGGCCGCGCTCTTCCCCTTGAAGTGGATGGCGCAGGGCTTCCGTTCGGTGTTCCTGCCCGACTCGTTCACCGCGGTGGAGCCGGCCGGGGCCTGGGAGCTCGGCCGGATCGCGCTGGTCCTCACCCTGTGGACGGTCGGCGCTCTGGCGGCGACGGTGCTGACCTTCGGGTGGCGCGGCTCACGGGTGAAGTGAACGCGGGTGAGGTAACGCGGTGAAGCGAACGCGGGTGAAGTGAACGCGGGTGAAGCGAACGCGGGTGAAGCGAACGCGTGTGAAGTGAAGGAGACAACGCAGCACATGACCACCACCGTCGGGATGCCCGCCCACCTCGCGCACCCGTTCTCCCCGGCAGGCCGGGCCGATCCCTATCCCGCGTACGACTGGCTGCGCGAGCACGCCCCCGTCTTCCACGACCCGATGGCCCGGATGTGGCTGGTCACCAGCCACGCCGACTGTGCGGCGCTGCTGCGCGACCCGGCGTTCTCCGCCTCCGCCGGCCAGCGGCAGCGGACCCGCGAGGACGATCTGCCCGTTTCCATGCTGACGTCCGACGGCGCCGACCACGCCCGGCTGCGCGCACCCGGCGCCCTGCTCCTGGGCCCCGGCGCGCTCGCCGACGTGGCGGACGGCACGGCCGCCGACGTGGCGGAGATCCTCGACAGGTTCACCGCGCCCGGCGCGCGGGTGGCCGACGCCGTCGAGGAGATCGGCGTGCCGCTGTCGACCGCGGTCCTCGCCCGCCTCTTCGGCCTGGACACCGATCAGCGGGAGACCTTCGCCCGGCTGGCCCGTGCCGCCTCGGTCAACCTCGACCCGCTGGCCCCGCCGCAGATCGCGCGGGTCGGCCGGGCCGCGATGGGGGAACTCACCCGGTTCCTCGACGCCCACATACCGCAGGCCCAGGGCAGCCCGCTCGGCACGCTCGCCGCCGACGGGCGGCTGACCCGCACCGAGGTGCTCGGCGTCCTCGGTCTTGCCGTCGTCGGCGGCTGGCAGCCACTGGCCGAGGCGATCGGCAACGCCCTGTACTGGCTGCTGCCCCGCCCCGACGCCGTCGCCGCCCTGCGCACGGGCGGCGAGGCGGCCGGGCTGCTCGCCATGGACGAGCTGCTTCGCCTGGAGGCGCCGATCCCGTTCACCGCGCGCGTCACCGTCACGGACGCCGAGCTGCCCGGCGGACGCCTGCCCGCCGGCGCACGGGTCCTGGCCGTCGTCGCCGCCGCCAACCGGGACCCGGCCGTCTTCCGGGAGCCGGGCAGCCTCGTCCTGGACCGCAGCCCCAACCCGCACCTCGCGTTCGGCGGAGGCCCGCACTTCTGCCTCGCCGCCCGTCTCGTACGGCAGACCGGCGCCCAGCTGTTGACCCGCCTCGTGCGCCGTTACCCGGCGGCTGCCCTGGCCGGACCCGCCCCGCGCTGGTCCGGCAGTCTCATCCCGCGGCGCCTCAGCTCGCTGAGTGTGGACCTGGGCGCGAGTGCTGGGGAGGTCGTTGGTGCCTGACGTCCTTGTCATCGGTGCGGGGGTCTCCGGCCTGGCCTGCGCGGCCCGGCTTGCCGAGGCGGGCCTGGTTCCCGTCGTCCTGGAGGCCCGCGACCGCGTCGGCGGCCGGGTCCACACGTACCGCCCCGCTGACGGTGGCCCTTCGCTGGAACTCGGGGCCCAGATCATCCACGGCGTGTCCAACCCGGCCCACGCTCTCCTCGGCCCGCTGCCCCCGGCCCCGCGCCCCGGGACCGCCCGCGTGATCAGCGGCCGGATCGGCCGCCCCATGGGCCTGCTCGCCCGCGGTGCGAACCCGCCCTGGACGCTGGAGGCGCGGCTCGCCGCCGAGCAGACGTACGACGGCCCGGTCGAGTCCTGGCTCGCAGCCGCCGGTGCCGACGGGACCGAGAGGGCGGTCGCGCGCGAGTGGCTGCGCCAGACCTGGGCCGCCGACCCGGCCCGTCTCGGTACCCGTGCCGTGGCCGCGGCGATGCGCACGGATCCGGCGGGCCGGGGCGAGTTCACAGTGCCGAACGGTCTCGACGCACTGCCGCACCGGATGGCCGACGGTCTCGACGTCCGTACCGGACACGCGGTCACCCGCCTCACCCTGGAACCCGGCCGCGTACGGGCCCACACCGGGCACGGCGTGCTCAGCGCCCGCCACGCGGTGGTGACCGTACCGCCCGCCGTTCTCGCCGCCGGACGGCTGGAGATCGACGGGCTCACCCCGCAGAAGCGGGCCGCGGCCACCGCCCTCGTCCCCGGCGATGCCTGCTGCGCCGTCGTCACCCTCGACACCCCCGCGCCCGAGACCGCGTCCGTCTTCGACGCGGACGGCGTCGGCGGGTTCCTCGGCTGCCGGCACGGCCGCCCCGAGACACTGATCGTCGCCAAGGACACGGCGGCCGCCACCGTACGGGCCGCCCTGAAGGCCCCTGACGCCCTGCGGGCCCTGATCACCGTGGCCCTGCCCTGGGCCGCGCACGCCGGGGTCCTGGCCGTCGAGACCGCGGACTGGGGGGCCGACCCGTGGAGCGGCGGGGCCTTCTGCGCCCCGCGCACCGGGACCGGTGACGCGGCCGCCCAGTGGGCCGCGCCCCTCGGCGGAGCCCTGTTCTTCGCGGGTGAGGCCACCATGACGGGCCGCGCCCTGCCCTGGATCGGCGGGGCCCTCGACAGCGGACACCGGGCGGCCGGCGAAGTGCTGGCGGCCCGGTCCGCAGCACCCGCGACCGCGACCCGAGAGGTGAGGACGGCATGAGCGTGCACTCCGGCTGGCATCTGGCGGCCTTCACCTCCGAACTGACCGGTGACGTCAGCCCGTTGGACCTCGGCTCCCGCCGCCTCGTCGCCGTCCGCGACGGCGAGGAACTGCGGGTGTACGACGCCGACTGCCCGCACCGCGGCGCTCACCTGGGCCACGGCGGCCGCTTCGAGGACGGCTGCCTGGTCTGTCCCTTCCACGGGCGCCGCATCCGGCTCGGTGAACCCGAGCGAGACGGCGGACCGCGCCGCTGGGTCCGCGAGCACCAGGTGATCGTGTGGGGCGAGGCCGTCTTCGTGCGGCTCGCGGACGGCCCCTGCGACGACCGCGGCTTCACCCGCGCCGCCAAGGAACTCGCCGGCACGCACCGCCTCGTGCCCGCGGTCACCAGCCGGGTCGCCGTCGATCCGCGTCTCGTCGTCGAGAACGCCTTCGACACCGACCACTTCACCGCGCTGCACAAGGTGTACCGGGTGCGCGGCATGCACCACCGGGCGGGTTCGGAGGGCGAGTTGGTGATGGACGGCGAGTTCCCGATGCCCGCCTCGCCCTGGCGGGGGACCCGCGGGACGGCGCCGCAGCCCGCGTACGTACCCCGCTTCCTCGCACGCGCGTACAGCCCCGGCGTGGTGGTGACCGAGTTCGGGCCGCCCGGCCAGATCCACGTCATCGTCACCGCAGCCGTACCGGACGGCGAGGGCGGCTGCACCGTGCGCGTCGCCGTCGGCGCCGGCCGGGGCCACGAGGGCGACCTGCCCATGCTGGTACGGGGCAGCGAGCGCGCCCTCGCCGAGGACATCGCCGTCTGGGAGCACCTCAACCCGCACGCGCCGCAACGCCTGGACGCCGCCGACGAAGCGGTCGCCGCCTACCGCTCCTTCTGCACCGAATTCACCGACCTGTCCACGGGGGACACAGATGCCAGAGACACAGCTGACAGAGACCCAGAAACCTGACCTCACAGGGGAGTTCGCGCTCCGCGACGGGCTGCGAACCCTCTCCCACGGCTCCGGCCCCACCGTGCTGTGGATCCACGGCTACACCATGGACTCCACCCTCTGGCAGCCCCTGTGGGACCTGCTGCCCGGCTGGCGCCACCTCGGCGTCGACCTCCCCGGACACGGCGGTTCCCAGCCGCTCGCACCCGGTACGACCCTGCCCGCGCTCGCCGACCGCATCGCCGCCCTCGCCCGAGCCGAACGGGCCGAGCACTGGGCGGCCCTGTCGTTCGGATCGACCATCGCCCTCCAGATGGCCATGGACCACCCGGACGCGGTACGCAGCCTCGTCCTCGCCGCCCCCACCCCGGCCGGCGGGCCGCCCGACCCGGCCGCCCGCCACCGCTACCTGGAACTTCTTATGCTCTGTCGGGCCGGCGCCACGGCGGAACAACTCGCCGGCCTGTGGATGCAGTCACCGCCCGACATCTTCCGGGGCACCGAGGGCCACCCGGAACTGCGCGCCCGGCTGCGTACCGTGGTCGCCCGCCACACCTGGGCGGAACTCGGCAACGGCGCGATGGCCGTACTCAGTGCCGCACAGCACACCCCGGACGGCCTGGCGCGCATCACGGCGGACACCCTCGTCCTCACCGGGACCGACGACATGCCCGCCTTCCACGCCAACGCCGCCCTGCTCGCCGGCGCCCTGCCGCGCTGCCTGACCCGCGTCGTGCCCGGCGGTGGCCATCTGCCGCTCCTGGAGCTGCCCGGCGCGGTCGCGGGGGACCTGGCCGCGCACCTGTCCGGTCTGCCGCTGCCCAACTCGCGTGCCGACCAGGCACGTTGAGCACTTCGTCGGGCATAGAGTTGGCCACGCAGGACCGTGACGCTCTGGGGGGAATGTGTCGGTGTTCATGCTGGAGTTCTTCGGGGCCGTATTGCGGGTCGTGGGGGCGGTGGACCTCGCCGATCTCGCGTTCTTCTTCGGGCCGCATCTGCTGGGGGAGACCGAACTGCGCGAGAGCGAACTGCGCGAGACCGCGCTGAGCGTGCACTTCGCGGGCTTGGCGGGCGGCAGGGAGGTACGCGTCCACGACCGGGACGGCGTCCTGCTGCACCGCCGGCCCTTCCACGGCTTCGGCGGCATCCCGCCGCTGCTGCCGCCGTTCGCCGTCATGAACGGCCGTTACGCCGTGGCGCAGGCCGCGGTCCTCTCGAAGAACGGGACGGTCCTCGCCCTCCTGGGAGGCATCGGGTCGAACCGCAACGAGGTGGCGCTCGCCCTGGGCGCACGGGGCTGGTCCATCGTCTCCGGCCAGTACCTCGTGGTGGACCGGCACACCGGCCACACCGTGCCCCTGCAGATGCCGTTCGACCTGCGCGGCACCGCACTGGAAGCGGCCGGCACCACGAGCCTCGTCGCGGCGCACGACACGGACTGCCGGCCTGGCACCTCCGCGCTGGCCGGCCCCTCACTGCTCGTACGGCCCGAACGCCTCGCCGCGACAGTGGATCCGCGCGACCGCCTCGGCGCGCCCCACATCGTCCGGATCTGCCACTCCGACGGCCACGAGAGCACCCTGGAAACAGCGGAGTTCACCCCGTCGGTGTGGCCGTCGGAAGCGGCATCCGCCCTCGCGGACGGCCTGCGACTGTGGCTGGCGATGCCCGACACGGGCGGCGCCCAGGAGGCCGCCGACCTGATCGACAAACGACTGGCCCGGCCCCGGACGCCCACCCACCAGGTGACCGCACACGAGACGACCACGGACCCGGACCAAGGAGCGGCGCCATGCCCCGGCACACCGGTTACACCCCTGGAACGCCCTGCTGGATCGACCACGTCGGCGTCGACCCGACCGGCGCCAAGGAGTTCTACGGCGCTGTCCTCGGCTGGGAGTTCCACCGTGAGGACACCCGCGGCTACCACCTGATCCGCAGCGGCGGCGAGATCGTCGGCGGTCTCGGCCCGAGCCCTGCCGGGCCCCGCTTCGGGTCCTCCTGGACGGTCTACCTCGCCGCCCCGGACCTCGACGCCACGCTGGCACAGGCCCGCGACGCCGGAGCCCGCACCCTGCTGCCCGCCGTCCCCGCGGGCGGCAACGGCCGCCTGGCCCTGGCCGCCGACCCGCTGGGCGCGCCCTTCGGCCTGTGGGAGGGCGCCCGCCCGGAAGGGGTGGTCCTCGTCGACGAACCAGGCGCACTGTGCGGCTGTGTGCTGCGCACGCCACGGCCGGCGGAGTCCACGGCGTTCTACCGAGGCCTGTTCGGGACCGGGAACGCGGCCCTGGAGAGCGTCACGGCGGGCGGTCCCGCACGCTGGGTCCCCCGGCTCGGCGCCGCCGATCCCGCCGACGTACAGAGGCGCTTTCTCGCGGCCGGCGCCCGCCTCATGGAGCCCGGCGTGCTCGCCGACCCCTGGGGTGCGGTGTTCGCGCTGACCGGGGCCCGGCATCCGGCCGCCACGTCTGCGTAATTCCCGTACCGATTCCCCCTGCGTATTTCCCGATGCGTATTTCCCCAATGCGTATCGGCTTTCATTCAGTGCACGGGCCCCCCGTGCCAGGCTGAAGCGGTTGGAAAGCACATCGTAAGCGGCCGGAAAATACATCAAAGGGGAATGCGATGGCACCTGACGTCACGGTGATCGGAGGCGGCCCCGCCGGGTCGATCGCCTCGGCTCTGCTCGCCCGCGGCGGAGCCCGGGTACGGCTCCTGGAGCGCGACACCTTCCCCCGCTATCACGTCGGCGAATCGGTGGCCACGTCCTGCCGCTCGATCATCGAACTGGCCGGTGCCCTCGACAAGATCGCCTCCCGTGGCTACACGGTCAAGGAAGGGCTTCTGCTGCGCTGGGGCGGCGAACGCGACTGGGTCGTCGACTGGCCCGAGATCTTCGGCGCCGACGCGCAGACCTCCTGGCAGGTCGACCGTGCCGACTTCGACGACGTGCTGTTGCGCAACGCCGCCGAACAGGGCGTCGAGGTGGTCGAGGGCGCCCGTGCCCGCCGGGTCCGCTTCGAGGACGGCCGCGCGGCCGGCGTCGACTGGACCCACGACGGTCAGGAGCACAGCGCGGACGCCGATTTCGTCATCGATGCCTCCGGCCGCTCCGGCCTGCTCTCCGTACGCCACTTCCAGGACCGCCGCCCCCACGACGTGTTCCGCAACGTCGCCCTCTGGGGCTACTGGCACGGCGGCGACCTGCTGCCGCGCACCCCCAAGGGCGGCATCAACGTCGTCTCCTCGCCCGAGGGCTGGTACTGGGTCATCCCGCTCGCCGGCGACGTCTTCAGCGTCGGATTCGTCACCCACCAGGACAACTTCCTCAAGCGGAGGAAGAACTACCCCGACACCCGGGCGATGCTCCTCGACCTGGTGCAGGAGTCCGACACCGTACGGGGGCTGACCGCGCGCGGTGTGTTCCAGGGTGAGGCCCGTGTCGAGCAGGACTTCAGTTACGCGGCCGACAGCTTCTGCGGACCCGGTTACTTCCTCGCCGGTGACTCCGCGTGCTTCCTCGACCCGCTCCTGTCCACCGGTGTGCACCTGGCGATGTACAGCGGCATGCTCGCCGCCGCGTCCGTCCTCGCCGTCGACGGCGGCGACGTCAGCGACGAGGAGGCCCGCGCCTTCTACGAGTCGCTGTACCGCAACGCGTACGGGCGGATGTTCTCCATGGTCGCCGGGTTCTACGAGCAGTACCGCGGCAAGAGCACCTACTTCTGGCTCGCCCAGCGGCTCGCCCGCGGGCGCTACCCCGAGCTGGTGCGCCGTCACGACGCCACCACACCGTTCCGCTCCGCCGAGGGCAGCGCCGCCTTCGCCGCGATCACCGCGGGCGTCGCCGACCTCGACGACGCGGGACGAGCGGGCGGGGCGGCCCCGATCAGCGGCCAGGTCATGGCGGCGGCGGTCGCCCAGCGGTCCATGGAGGGCGACCCGTACGACGAGGTGACCGGTCTGTCCCTGGTCACCAGCCCCCGGCTGGGCATCGAACGGACACAACAGCCCGTCCAGGCCTAGGCGTCCAGGGCGGGCCCGTCCAGGCCTAGGCGTCCAGGGCGGGCCCGTCCAGACTCAGGCCGGCCCGTCCATGCCGGTCCGGGCTCAGGCGCAGGTCCGGGCCCAGACTCAGACCAGGCCCCGGTCCGGGTCCCGGCCCGACCCAGGTCCCGGCCCCGGCCCAGGTCGCGGCCCAGGTCCAGGTCCGGGGCCAGCTGGAGTCGGCCGTCAAGAACGCGTCCGCGGGCACCGTCATCCCAGTCCGCGCCGGCACGTACTACCCGACGGCCACTCTCAAGTCCACGGCCGACGGCACGAGTTCGGCGAGGATCACGCTGCAAGCCCAGGCCCAGGCCCAGGCCCAGGCCCAGGCCCTCGGGCCCAGGTCCAGATCCAGGCCCAGGTTCGGGCCCAGCCCCAGACCCAAGCCCAGACCCGGCTCTAACCCGTCCAGGTCTCGTCCGCCCCCAGCGCGGCGACCAGTTCGTGCCTGCTGCGGATGCCCAGCTTGCGGTAGATGCGGCCCAGGTGGGTATCGATCGTGCGCTTGCTGAGGAACAGCTTCTCCGCCACCTCCAGGCTGCTGTGGCCGCGTACCACCAGGTCGACCACGCGGGACTCGGCCGGTGTCAGGAGCTCCTTGCCAGGAGGTGCGGCCGCCCGGTCCGCGGGGCCGGGGCGGCCCGTCTCCAGCGGCGCGCCGCTCATGATCGTCACAGCGGCGGTGCGCTCGCCGAGCGCGAGATACGCCTGCGCGGCTTGCGCGCGCCACGGCAGGCAGGCCGGGTTGATGATGCCGCGCAGCGCCAGCCGGTGTCCGCAGTCCAGGAACAGGCCGACCGCCGCCGTGTGGTCGCCGCGCGCCGCCGCGACCAGGCCGTGGGCCTGCAGTGACAGCGCCTTGACGAGCGGGTGCGCGTCGGCCGGGACCGGCGCCGCGGCCAGCAGCGCGGTGGCCTGGTCCGGGCGGCCGAGACCGGCCAGGGCGCGGGCGCCCGCCGCCCGTCCCGCGCAGGCCACGGCGGCGGAGCCGAGCCGGTCCGCCTCCCGCACGGCGTCGTACGCGTCGGCCAGCGCCTGGGTGAACTCGCCGCGCCGGTAGGCGATCTCGGCCCGGACCAGCAGCCCGACGGGCAGNCGGGCGCCCGCCGCCCGTCCCGCGCAGGCCACGGCGGCGGAGCCGAGCCGGTCCGCCTCCCGCACGGCGTCGTACGCGTCGGCCAGCGCCTGGGTGAACTCGCCGCGCCGGTAGGCGATCTCGGCCCGGACCAGCAGCCCGACGGGCAGCGACGAAGGATCCCCGCCCGCCCGCGCGGTGTCGACGAGCAGCCCCGCCCCCGCCGCCGCCCGGTCCAGGTCCCCGCACCAGATCAGCGCGAGCGAGGCACCCACGGCACCGGCCGTCACCCGGGCGCCCGACGGCCCGGCCGCGTGCGCGTGCGGCGCCCCGGCCAGGACCCGTACGGCGAGGCGGCGGGCGGCCGCGATCCGGCCCGTGGC